>SEBM01000143.1 GCA_004296145.1 Flavobacterium sp. | reverse complement strand
GCCAGAGAATGTCTAAATAACGGAGAAACTTTTAACGAGCAATACCTCAACAACAATTTTTCGCAAATAGCGACTAAAATCATTGACGCAAAGGAAATTGATTTTATTGAAAAATTTATAAAAGCCGGTTTTATTGAGACTGATATTTATGAACTGGACAATTTTGACAAATCAATATTCAGTTCTTTGACCCGGTATTTAAAAGATGACGATGAATCGATTGCTTTTTTCAAAGAATTGATGTCAAAAATGGATAACATAAATGACGAAATCAGCGATCAGACTTTGTTAGGCTATTTTTTTGAAAAAGGAGCTTCGCCAAAAATCATTAAAACACTCATTGATGATTTTGGTACAAATACCCAATATAAAAATAACGCCGGAGAAAATTTCATTTACAAAGTAATCAACACTTATGGGCATGAAGGAGAGAAAGTAAAAGAATATATTTCGATTCTTTTAGATAATGATGTAGACATCAACGAAAAGAATATTGTCGGAACAACTCCGTTAATGTGCGCTGTCAAAAGAAACAGAAAAGAATTGATTTCTTTTTTACTTGAAAATGGCGCAGATCCTAATGAAACCGATAATTCAAACAATACTGCATTTTATTATGCCGTTGCAGAGCAATTTTCATTTGATATGTACGACGCTTTAGCATCCGTTTCTTCACCTGATTTTAATATTGTGAATAAAGACGGACGTACTTTATTGACTAATTTCATCAGTAGTATTTCCGGTTCTCCTACTGAAATTACATTTTTAGAACGCTTATTATCAGATGGCGCCGATATTAATTTCTGCGCTCAGTATTACGGACAGCCTAAATCAGGAATTGATTTTGCTGTGGAAAAAAAATCAGACATTTTAAAATCGGTTTTAGAAAACATTTCATCTGATGTTAACGAACAGGATAATCTGGGAAATACCATTTTGCATAAAGTTTGCGCTTACAATGTCAATTATGATGCTGAAATGGCAAAAGAAACGTATCGAAAAGTAAAATTACTATTAGATCAGGGAGCTGATATTTCGATTACCAATGATAAAGATGAAACTGCTTTAATGCTGGCTTCGGGCGATAATTTGAAAATCAAAACCGTCGAACTTTTAATGAAACAATAAACAATCATTTACTTAAAAAGAGAAATTCATGTCAATGTCATTTATAATTGCCTGTGAAAACGGCAACCGAAAAATCGCCGAATTATTACTTCAGAATAAAGAAGTAGATGTAAAATATACGGATGAAAAAGGAAGAACAGCACTTCATTATGCAGCGCATCGCGGTTATTTGGATATCGTAAAAATAGTAACTGAAGACGGTGCAGATATTAATTATGAAGATCATCAGGGAGAAACACCTTTATACTTTGCCTGTCTTCAAAAACAAAAGCAAACGGCTTTGTATCTTTTAGAAAACGGTGCCGAAATTACTAAAAACGATAAATACGGAAACAGTCTGTTACATTTAGTAGTTCAGACTGCTCAAATTGAAATTGCAACAAAGTTGCTTGAAGCAGGAACAGATGTTAATCTACTGAATAACAATGGAGAAACACCGCTTTTATTAGCCTCAGCAAAACTTAACAGAGAAATTATTCAACTACTTTTAGACAAAGGAGCCGATATAAATGTAACCGACAAACAAGGAAATACACCATTACTTTATGCCTGTTACACTAAATCAATTCCGATGGTGACCTTACTTTTGGATAACGGGGCAGACATTAATCACGTCAATCATTCTGGAGAAAATGCACTTTTGATTGCCTGTTATGAAACTAACAGAATGCTCGCCAAATTATTGGTAGAAAGAGGTGCCGATGTTTTTACTTCAAACAATAACGGCTACTCTCCTATTTGGTACGCCTGCGCAAATAATCAAAAGGAAATTGTGTCTTTATTTCTGGAAAATGGAGTCGATGTTAATTACAGCAAACCGGTTGCCGGAGATACTTCTTCAATGAATGATTATCTGGATTGGATTGTGAGCGCGACCAATATTTCGAACGAATCTAGTTTTACCTTAAACAGCTCTTACAATTACGGAGGAGAAAGCCTTTTGCATGTTGCTACCAAAAAAGGTAATCTGAGTATGGTAAAATTACTAATTGAAGCCGGAGCGAACATCAACATTCAGGACGAATCAGGAAATACGCCTTTACATTACAGTGCCGCAAACGGAAAGAAAGATGTGGTGAAATATTTATTAGATAACAAAGCCGATGCGTCTATTGTAAATGTAAAAGAACAAAAAGCAATTGATTATTCGAATGTGAAAGGGTTTAATGAAATAACCGAATTGATTTTGAAATATGCGCCATCAGGAACGGTTGTCACTCCGATTCCTAAAGACGAAATTCCAAAAACAGATTCAGGAAATTCTATGGAAGGAAAGAAAAAAGCATTATTAGATTTAAAAGAACTTTTGGATGCCGGCATTTTAACTACGGAAGAATTTGATTTAGAGAAAAGCAAAATTTTAAAAGCATAAATAACAAACATTTAAAAATGAAAAAGATCTTAAATAAATCCATCATATCACTACTATTAATTACTGTAAGTATCGCTTTTACTTCTTGTACAAACCTTTCTCCTGAAAAAACTTTTGATGTTGCCGTTTTAAATTCGAATTTACTATCTCGATTTGGGAGTAAAGAAATCAACTATAAATTAGAATCTGAGGCTCAGGTTTACGATGAAAGTCAAAAAAAGATGATTGCTTCTTCTTATCAGGATGCTTTTAAATACGACATATCCAATTTAGAAGTCCGATTAAAATCCATTACAGAAATACCGGAAGATGATGACAATAAAGAAATGCTTCAAGCTTCTAAAGACTTATTTTCTTATGTAATTGCAAAACAAAAAGAAGGTTATTTGCCAATTGCTAAAATGAAAGACGAAAAAGCTTCGCCGGAACAAATACAAAAAGCAATAGTAGATTTTGATGCTTCCACTCAAACCGAGGCTGATGCCAAGTTTACCAAATTGATGACTGTAGGTAAAGCATACGCCGAGAAACATAACATTGATGCTAAATTTGGCATTTAATGAATTTGAAATTTTCTCTTTAATAAAAAAAACAAAACCCTATCTCGCAATGAAATAGGGTTTTATTTTATTTCTAAGTTTCCTTAACCGTAATAATCTTCACCGGACAAGCTTTTGCTGCCAATTCACAGCTTTCAACAATTATATGATTGGGTGATTTTAAAGTAAAAAAGCCTTTTGCGTTCTGCGAATGAAGTAAAACCGATTTTCCATCTTTTTTAGACATTTGAAAATGAATCGGATCCATCTCAACACAATAATTACAGCCGATGCATTTATCTCTTTGTAAAGTGATGATAACCATTATGCCTCAACAATTTTATATAATTTATCAGACATTCTGATTCTGAAGGGAAGTTTGAAAGTACAATCGTCTCCTTTTGTTGCTTTCTCTGCCATAAGATCATTGACAAACATTTCATCAATAATCATTTCCTGAGCGCCGGTACTTGGGCCGGTAACCAAAATTTTATCTCCGATTTTAATATCGTAAGCTTCAATTTTGAATTGTCCTACTTCCACTTTTGGAAAATAATGTGTTCCTTTTCCAACATACACTTTCTTCTGCGTCGCTGCAGATCCGGGAATATCGCTCCACTCACCCAATTCCTGTCCCAGATAATATCCTGACCAAAAACCACGATTGTAAACGGTATTCAAATCTTCCATCCAAACTGCTGCCTTTTCTTTTGAGAAAGTTCCGTCGTAATAAGCATCAATGGCTTCACGATAGGTTTTAGTTACTGTTGCTACATATTCCGGCGCACGGCCGCGACCTTCCAATTTCAAAACCTGAATTCCTGAATCTATCACCTGATCTAAGAAATCCAGCGTACATAAATCTTTTGGAGACATCATATATTCATTATCCAATTCGATTTCAAAACCGGTTTCCTGATCGATAACGGTATATTTTTTTCGGCAGTTTTGTTTGCAGGCACCACGGTTTGCCGATGAATTATGCGAATACAGACTTAAATAACATTTCCCCGAAACCGCCATACACAAAGCACCGTGACCGAAAATTTCGATCTCCACTAAATTTCCGTTTGGTCCTTTGATCTGTTCTTTCTCAATCTGCTCTGTGATTTTCTTTACTTGTCGTAAACTCAATTCACGACTTAAAACCATTGTATCGGCAAATAGACTATAGAATTTTATCGTTTCAATATTGGTAACATTGAGTTGTGTCGAAATATGCACTTCCATTGCAATAGACCTCGCCATCGCAATTACAGCCTGGTCAGAAGCGATTACTGCTGTAATTCCGGCTTCTTTTGCTTTGTTTAAAAGAGTTTTTACAACCGATAAATCGTGATCGTAAATTATGGTGTTTAAAGTTAGATAACTACGAACATTTTTGACTTGGCAGCGATTTGCAATTTCCGCTAAATCATCAATTGTAAAATTTACCGTTGAACGCGCACGCATGTTTAATTGTTCTACTCCAAAATAAATAGAATCAGCGCCATTATCGAGCGCCGCTTGTAGTGACTCAAAGCTTCCCGCAGGAGCCATGAGTTCGATCTTATTGGTAAGTGTCATTGTAGTTTACATTGTGTCCAATGGTTAAAGCCATTGGTTATCCTCATTAGTTATTCAAATCCAGCCATTTAACAATGGGCAAAAATAATGTGGATATAGATCACATTTCTATGATATATATCATACTATATGTTTTAAAAATTAGTAATAGTAGTTTTTTAGAACATAGCCCACGGTTTCAACCGTGGGTACGCAATGCACATCGACAACGAGACGTAACAACAAGTTTCCCACGGTTGAAACCGTGGGCTATGTTTATATAGATTATGGTATTTTTTGGGTTTACAGATTGGTTGAATTTCCAAAACCATGTAGTTTTACAAATTCATCAAATTCCTGCTGTCCATTTTTTTTGAGATGATGTTGTTTTTGATTTTTTATATAATTAAAAACAACATCAAGCTGAGATTCGCTTACAGCAAAAGCTGCATAGCCAGTTTGCCATGAAAATTTTTCAAGGATTAGATTTTCTCCATTAATACAATGAGAAGAGCCTCCTTTCGCTTGACGAATTACATCTGCAATAGATTTTTTCGGATTTAGTAAAAATAAAACATGTACATGATCAGGCATTCCATTAATGATTCTGACAGGACAACCCAATTCAATTAATTCATTGTGAACATAATCATGTACCTTTTTTTCAATTGAAAAATCAATTAATTCCGTACGATTTTTAGTTGCCCAAATGGCATGAACCCATAATTTAGAAAAAGAATGCGACATTGTAAACTAGCATTTAAAAAACGCTAATTTACAATTTTGTATAATTTATCTGACAAACGAATACGAAACGGAATCTCAAAAGTAACTCGATCTCCTTTTTTTGCAGTGGTATTTGGAGCATCGTTAACAATCATTTTTTCTAAAACCAATTCCTGGTCACCCGTTGTTGGGCCAGAGATTAGGATTTTATCGCCAGCATTTAGCTCTTGATTTTCAATAGTAAATTGTCCTACTTGTGCTTTTACGTAGTAATGTTCTGCTTTTCCAAGAAGCACTTTTTTTACTTTTATTTTCTGACGAATATCAGCTTGTTTTTCAGCAGGAGCCAAAGCTGTATCTGTTAATTCCCCAGAATGTTTGAATTTTAAGTTTTCAGATTTTCCTTTTCTAAAGACTTTGTTTCCAACTTGTTTTCCTGTTCTAAGTCTAACTTGGTCAACCAACGGCATATGAATCACTTCAAGACATTCAGTCGAGCAGCAGTTTTCCATTGCACTTTTACATTCATCACATTGAATAAATAATAAATGACAACCGTCGTTCTCACAATTAGTGTGATTGTCGCAAGGTTTCCCACATTGGTGACATTGCGAAATAATATCGTCTGTGATTCTTTCGCCCAAACGATTATCAAATACAAAATTCTTTCCGATGAATTTGCTTTCTAAACCTTCCTCTTCAAGTTGTTTAGCGTAATTAATAATTCCGCCTTCCAATTGATAGACGTTTTTAAAACCCTGGTGTTTGAAATAAGCACTAGCTTTTTCACAACGAATTCCGCCTGTGCAATACATTACAAGGTTTTTATCGTCTTTGTGATCTTTAAGCTGTTCGTTTATAATTGGTAAACTTTCTCTAAAAGTTTCAACATCTGGAGTGATAGCGCCTTTGAAGTGCCCAACTTCACTTTCGTAGTGATTTCTAAAATCAACCACAATCGTATTTGGATCATCCAAAATATCGTTGAATTCTTTGGCTTTTAAGTGAACGCCAATATTGGTAACATCAAAAGTTTCGTCATTCAAACCGTCAGCAACAATTTTGTCACGTACTTTGATAGTTAATTTTAAAAAGGAATGGTCGTCATGTTCAACAGCTTCATTCAAACGTATGCCTTTCATGAAGTCGTAAACTTCAAGAGTTGCTCTAAAAGCTTCCAGATTTTCTTCCGGAATACTCATTTGAGCATTTATTCCTTCAGTGGCAACATAAATTCGGCCAAGAGCATCGAGTGCGTTCCAGGCAATAAATAAATCGTCGCGAAATTTTTTTGGATCTTGAATTTTGGCATACGCATAGAAAGACAACGTAAGACGCTGTTTACCCGCATCATCGATCATGATGGCTCTTTCTTCTGCGCTTAAAGTGTTGTACAGTTGCATGCTATAAACAGTTTTTAAGTTGAGAATATTTTTTTGCAAAAGTAGCTAAAAAGGTTCAAAGTTGCAAAGGCACAAAGCGACAAAGGTTTTTTTTAAAAAAAGGTACTAAGGTGCTGAGACGCTAAGGTTTTAAGTTTTTTTGCTTTTATCCATAAAAAAAGCACCCGAAGGTGCTTTTCAAAATCTTTGTCGCTCTGCCACTTTGAACCTCTGTCCCTAAAACCTTAGAAACTTAGTACCTCAGCACCTTAGAACCTAAAAAATTAACAATACTCGTTAAACGCATCTTGCAAGTTCTCAGCAATTAATTCTGCCGGACGTCCTTCGATGTGGTGACGCTCTAACATGTGAACCAATTCTCCGTTTTTGAACAAAGCCATAGATGGCGATGATGGAGGAAAAGGAAACATATGTTGTCTTGCAGCATCAACTGCTTCTTTATCAACACCAGCAAAAACTGTAATTAAGTGATCTGGTTTTTTTGCTCCTTCTAAACTCATTTTTGCTCCCGGACGTGCATTTCTTGCAGCGCATCCGCAAACTGAGTTTACAACAACCAAAGTGGTACCTTCAGCTTTGATAGCATTATCTACAGCGTCAGCACTATGTAAATCTTGAAAACCTGCAGCTGTAAGTTCAGCCTGCATTGGTTTTACCATTTCTTCTGGATACATATTTTTATCTTTTAAATTTACTTTTGATTTGCAAAGTTACAAAGTTTACTCGCAACTAATCAATTTGAAGTATAAAGTTTTGTTATAGTTCGATTGTTATTTATCTCAATTTCTTTTGATAAGGATAAGTTTCGTAAATCGTATTATCTTCATTTATTGTATATCCTTTTTTTGCATCTTCTTTGCCTTCGCTCACCAAAGCCATAATTTCTTCTTTAGGTCTGCCTTTTTTATACCAGCACATTGCTTTATAATACTTTGCATCCGAAAATTGAGGATATATTTTTAATGCTTTATCGAGAACATCGATTGCCTCATCTAATTTTTGAAGTTCATATTTTGAAATTGCCTGATAAAAATATGCTGTTGAATGTTCTAAATGATCCCTGTTTTTATAGATGTCGCTGACATAATCATCAAAACACTTTTCTGCTTTTTCATATTCATTCAATTGTAAATAACACAATCCAATGTAAAAACGATAAGTATGATCCATTACATAGTTGTTTCCATAGCTTTTGATGCATTCTTCAAAATCGGCTATGGCACTTTTATACGTTTTGGCGAAAATGCATTTTATGAAACCTCTGTACGGAAGCCATTCCTGCTTGTCGTAAACAACCGCTTTATCCAGATAAGGCATCCCGACTTCGTACTTTTTGCATTTAAAGTACGGCATCGCTTTTTGCTGCCATAACTGTGCAACTGTGCTGTCTTTTTTCAGGCCTTCATCAAGACAGGCCTGCCATTTGTCCATATATACGTTATAATCATTTTTTTCGGCACAATTGGTTAAAAATTCTTCTACAATAGCATCGTGTGCTTTATTTAAAGAAACCTGTCCGAATGAAATTGTAGTTAAAAAGAAACTGAATCCTAAAGTAATTGTTTTCAATGACATGTTATTTTGAGTTGAATCTATTTGAAAGAAAAATCCAGCTAAAATAACATTTTTAATAAATGAAATGAATTTGTTTTTTAAACAACTATAGGTCAATTATAAATTCATTTCTAAACTGATAACTGCAGTTCTTTATGAGC
>SEBM01000714.1 GCA_004296145.1 Flavobacterium sp. | reverse complement strand
GAATTTCTTGTTTTTTAATCGAAACGAATAGCTTTTACTGGAGATATTTTGGTTATTAAATAGGAAGGAATAAATAATACCAAAAAACAAACGGTAATTGTGAGCAAATTAAGCAGTATTACGTAAACCCAATTTATGTAGACTGGTGCCTGATTTACATAGTAATTTTCGGGATTGAGCTGAATGACGCCGAATTGCTGCTGAATTAGCAATAATGAGATTCCGATTAAGTTACCCCAAAAGAGTCCTCTTACAATTAAATAAAACGCATTATACAAAAAAACTTTTCTTACTGCCCAGTTATTTGCTCCTAATGCTTTTAAAATACCAATCATTTGTGTGCGCTCCAAAATAAGGACTAACAAAGCAACTACCATATTAATAGTTGCCACTAAAACCATTATGGCAAGTATAACAATAATATTAAAATCGAAAAGCTGAAGCCAATCAAAAATATAGCTATATTTCTCTATTATGGTTTTGGTATCTAAACTAGAAGATGTGTGTTCGTATATTTGATCGCCAGTAGTTTTGATATTATTAAAGTCTTTTACAAAAACCTCAAAGGCACCAATTTGATCTGGCTCCCATTTATTGATATGTTGTATATGACGAATATCTCCTATTATATATGTTGCATCAAAATCCTGAAAACCTGAATTAAAAATTCCAGTTATTTTGAAACGACGAATGTTTGGCATTTTGCCTTGTTCTTCTTTAATGAAAAAAGTATTAAAATTATCTCCAATTTTTAGATTAAGACGATTGGCAAGAAATCTGGATATTATAACTTCTTCATTCAAATTTTTGGCAAAATCAGGTAATTTACCTTCGACTAAATATTCTTTAATATTATTCCAATCATAATCTGATCCTACTCCTTTAAAAATAATACCTTCAAAAGCGTTTTCGGTTCTGATGATTCCAGCTTTGGTAGCGATAGCCTGAATATGACTAACTTCTGGAACCGATTTAAAATTAGGATAGAAATCTTGTTTTTTAGAAATTGGAACGAGAGTTACTTCAGAATTATTATTATCATAATTGGATATAATAACCTGACCATTAAAAGCAGAAACTTTTTCGCGTATTTTTTGCTGCAGGCCAATTCCGGTTGCTACCGAAACCAACATCATAATAATGCCAATGGCAATAGCCGAAATGGCAATTTTTATAATTGGAGCCGAAATACTGCTTTTGAAATCCTTGGCAGTGATAAGTCTTTTGGCTATAAAATATTCTAAATTCAAATTTTGGAGTCTTATATTAATGTTTCTTTTTTTACTAAATCAAAAATACGGCTAAAAAAACAATAATGATTTGTTATTAAAATATTTTAAAGAGGAAGTTTCTTCTTCATTTCTTCTACAATATTGTATGCTGCTGGACAAATTGCAACATTTTTGAGTGTCAGATCTGATATTTGATGAAACTTTTTTCGGTCTGTATGCGGAAATTCCCTGCATGCTTTTGGACGGACATCATAAATCATACAGTAGTTTTCATTATCCAAAAAAGTACAGGGTACACTTTTTAAAACATAATCCTTGTCTTCGTCAATTCTTAGATATTGATCAATAAATTGTTGTGGCTTTTGTCTAAATGATTTTGAAATTCTTTCAATATCTGCCAAAGTAAACAAGGGCCCGGTTGTTTTGCAACAATTGGCACATTCTAAACAATCAGTTTTTTTAAATTCACGATCATGCAATTCCTGCATTACATAATCTAAATTTTTAGGCTGTTTCTTTTTAAGCTTATCAAAATACTTTTTGTTTTCGATATGCTTATCTTTGGCTA
>SEBM01000142.1 GCA_004296145.1 Flavobacterium sp. | reverse complement strand
TTGTTTTTTAATTCACAAAATTCCTTTTCACAGGAAACTGAAAATAAAACAGAAAAAGAAATTTCTGATGTTGTCGGAGTATCAAAAGCCAAAAAAATTGTCGACTTTTACAAAACCAATTAGTACTTTTTTTATGCGCCTAATCCAGCTGTCCATTTCAAACACTCGGTCAAAAAGATTTTTTTCTACTCCAAAAAAAGGAGCTTCTGCTGTCGCTCTTTTTTTGCAGGAAAAAATATCTTTTTGTCTCTCGCAGTTTTCCATTTCCATCTGGGGCGTGAAGTTGGCTTTGTTTACCTTTTTGTTTTTTAATTCACAAAATTCCTTTTCACAGGAAACTGAAAATAAAACAGAAAAAGACAGTACCAAAAGACCAAAAATCGGTTTGGTTTTAAGTGGCGGCGGTGCCAAAGGTTTTGCGCATATCGGAGTTTTGAAAGTTTTGGAAGAAGCCGGAATAAAAATAGATTATATTGGCGGAACCAGTATGGGATCTGTAATTGGCGGACTTTATGCGTCTGGTTATAACGCTTCTCAAATTGATTCTATTTTCAAAAAAACCAATTTTGACGAATTGATAAACGATTACATTCCGCGTTCGTCAAAAAATTTCTATGGCAAAAAAAATGACGAATTATATGCGATTGTTTTGCCTTTCAACAAATTCAGAGTCGGAATTCCTGAAGCGCTTTCAAAAGGAATGTACAATTACAATTTACTAAGCAGTCTGACCCGTAACGTGCGTCATGTTCGTGACTTTAATAAATTACCAACTCCGTTTTTATGTATCGGAACCAATATAGAAACTGGCGAAGAAGTTTTACTTAATAAAGGAAATCTCGTTCAGGCTATGGTTGCGAGTGCGGCTTTTCCGTCTTTGTTTACGCCTGTAGAAATAGATGGTAAATTGCTGGTTGATGGTGGTGTCGTGAATAATTATCCCATAAAAGAAGTTCGAAATCTTGGTGCCGATATTATTATTGGCGTTGATGTTCAGGACGATTTATTAAACAGAAAAGGTTTAAAAAACGCGACCAGAATACTGGTTCAGATTACCAATCTTCAGTCGATTGATAAAATGAAAAGCAAAGTTAAAGACACTGATGTTTACATAAAACCGGACATTCGTGATTATGGTGTAATTTCATTTGACAAAGGCGAAGAAATAATCAGAAAAGGGGAAGAAGCTGCTTTTGCCGTTTTTGAGAAAATTAAATCATTAACAAATGAAACTACTTTTTACAAAAAACCAAAATTAAAACTAGTTACAGATACACTTGAAATCAAAAATATCAATAGTGATAAATTAGATAATTTCACCAGAGAATATATTCGCGGTAAACTTCGTTTTAAACCGGGAAGCACTATAACATATGAAGATCTGACAACCGGAATAAACAATCTGAATGCAACGCAGAACTTCAGTACAATTTCGTATTGTCTGCAGCCAAACGGAAATAAAGATGATTTAGATCTTGTGCTGCGCGAAAACCCAACACAAACTTATTTAAAATTAGGTTTGCATTATGACGGTCTTTACAAAAGCGGGATTTTATTAAACTTAACACATAAAAAAACCTTCCTGAAAAATGATGTCACTTCTCTTGATATTATTTTAGGGGATAATTTTAGATATGATTTAAACTATTATGTAGAAAACGGTTTTAATATTAGTTTTGGATTTCGTTCCAGATTAAATCAATTCAACAGAAATGTGGCTAATAGTTTTAGCAATCTGCTTCCTGAAAATCCAAATGGAAATCAGATCAATGTTGACTTTTTAGATTTGACCAATCAGGCTTATTTTCAAACTATTTTTGTTCAGAAATTTTTAATGGGCGGTGGTCTTGAACATAAATACATGAAAATCAACTCTCCTACACTTTCTGATGATGACAATGTAATTGAGAAAAGCACTTATTATAGTGTTTTTGGTTATCTGAAATATGATTCTTTTGATAATAAAAGCTTTCCGCATTCGGGATTATATTTCTCTACCGATGTTCAGACTTATCTGGCTTCATCAGATTTTACAGGTACTTTTCAACCATTTTCAACGGCAAAAGCAGAAATCGCATTTGCCAACAGACTTTTCAGAAAAGCAACTTTCAAAATTGAAGCTGAATCCGGATTTAATATCGGCAGCGACAGCGTTCCCTTTTTTGATTATATCTTAGGAGGTTATGGATATAACAAAATCAACAACTTCAATTATTTTTACGGATACGACTTTCTGAGTATCGCCGGAAACAGTTATATAAAAACGGGATTGACACTTGATTATGAAATCCTGAAAAAAAATCACATCAACATTTCTGCCAATTATGCTAATCTTGGTGATGATATTTTTAGCACTGTTGACTGGGTGTCAATGCCCAAATACTCTGGATATGCAGTAGGCTATGGACTCGAAACTATAATCGGGCCAATTGAGGTGAAGCATTCGTGGTCTCCTGAAATGTCAAAAAGTTTTACTTGGTTTAGTATCGGATTTTTGTTTTAATTTGTAATTTAAATCAATAAAAATTACGACATTTGTTATAATGAAAACAAATTGGACAGGTTTATTAGAGTATCTTCAATTCCTCATCAAGAGAAATCCGGAATAAAATCTCTATCGAATTGAGATAATTAGTCAATGCTAAAAATTGAACTGATTATTTGTTTATGCAATTCAAATTTTCGAATTATCTAATTTACAAATTATCTAATTGAAAAGCCATGCCATTATATCATAAACTTGGAGATTTTCCTCAAAAAAGACACACCCAGTTCGAGAAACCAAACGGTGGTTTTTACTACGAACAATTATTTGGAACTGAAGGTTTTCACGGGCATTCGTCATTATCTTATCATGTTCACAGACCAACGCAGGTCAAAGAAATTTTAAACTCTTATTCGGTTGAACCAAAAATTGCAATCGGAAAAAACATAAAATCATTATTATTTAAAGGTTTTGAATTAAAACCGGAGAATGACTTTTTGGACAGCCGCAAAGCCATGATGGTTAATAAAGACTGTATTATTGGTCTTGCTGCGCCTAAGGAATCACTTCGAAATTATTTCTACAAAAATGCCGATGCCGACGAAATGCTTTTCATCCACAGAGGAAAAGGAAAACTTCGCACCATGCTGGGCAATATTCCTTTTGAATATGGTGATTATCTGATTATTCCAAGAGGAATTATTTATCAGATAGAATTTGAAACAGAAGACAACCGACTTTTTTATGTCGAGTCTTACTCTCCTTTTTATACTCCAAAACGTTATAAAAACCAATCGGGTCAACATTTAGAACATTCGCCATTTTGCGAGCGTGATTTTATTTTGCCAAACGAATTGGAAACCCACGACGAAAAAGGCGATTTTTTAATTAAAATAAAAAAAGAAGGAATGATTCACGAAGTGGTTTACGCTACACATCCGTTTGATGTTGTGGGCTGGGACGGCTACAATTTTCCTTATGGATTTTCTATTCATAATTTTGAACCTATAACGGGGCGTGTTCACCAACCGCCACCGGTACACCAAACTTTTGAAACGGCCACTTTTGTCGTTTGTTCATTCTGCCCGAGACTTTACGATTATCATCCAAAAGCAATTCCGGCACCATACAATCACAGCAATATAGATTCAGATGAAGTTTTGTATTATGTTGACGGAGATTTTATGAGCCGTAATAATATTGAGCAGGGTCATATTACTTTACACCCAAAAGGAATTCCGCACGGACCAGCGCCAGGCGCAATGGAACGCAGTATTGGTCACAAAGAAACTCAGGAATTAGCTGTTATGGTTGATACTTTCAGACCACTTATGGTTACTGAAGAAGCAATGGGATTGGATGATGGTCAGTATTATAAATCTTGGACAGAGTAAAAAATATTTAACCGCAAAGCACGCAAGGAAAAAATACGCAAAGGACACAAAGCTTTGTGAACCTTGCGAAAACTTAGCGCTCTTTGCGGTAAAAAACAAAATCAAAAAACACTTTCGGTTTATAAAACAACCGTTTAAAAAAATAAACATCATGAGTAAAGAAGTAAAATCAGTCGAATACGGATTAGAGAAAATATTTGAAGGAGCACAAGATTTCCTTCCATTATTAGGAACAGATTATGTAGAATTCTACGTAGGAAATGCAAAACAATCTGCACATTATTATAAAACAGCTTTTGGATACCAGTCATTGGCTTACGCCGGATTAGAAACCGGAGTAAAAGACAAAGCATCTTATGTTTTGAAACAAGATAAAATCAGAATTGTTTTGACAACGCCTTTAAACACAGATTCTCCAATAAACGATCATTTGAAAAAACACGGAGACGGTGTAAAAGTGGCTGCACTTTGGGTTGAAGATGCAAGAAGTGCATATGAAGAAACAATGAAACGTGGTGCTCGTTCTTTTATGGAACCAACTGTAGAGAGTGATGAGTTTGGAGAAGTAGTTCGTTCCGGAATTTATACTTACGGAGAAACAGTTCATATTTTTGTAGAAAGAAAAAATTATAATGGCGTTTTCTTGCCAGGCTACAAAGAATGGAAATCAGATTACAACCCGGCTCCAACAGGATTGAAATATATCGATCACATGGTAGGAAATGTAGGTTGGAATGAAATGAATACCTGGGTAAAATTCTACGAAGAAGTAATGGGATTTGTAAATTTCCTTTCTTTTGATGATAAACAAATTAATACCGAATATTCGGCTTTGATGAGCAAAGTAATGTCAAACGGAAACGGAAGAATCAAATTTCCAATCAACGAACCGGCAGAAGGAAAGAAAAAATCTCAAATCGAAGAATATTTAGATTTTTACGGTGGTCCCGGAATTCAGCATATTGCGATTGCAACAGATGATATTATCAAAACTGTTTCAGATTTAAAATCGCGTGGTGTAGAATTTTTATCCGCTCCTCCTCATACCTATTATCAGGCAATTCCTGAAAGATTGGGAGTTCACATGGATATGATGAAAGAAGATATAAATGAAATAGAAAAATTAGCTATCATGGTCGATGCCGATGAAGATGGTTATTTATTACAAATATTTACCAAACCAGTTCAGGACAGACCAACATTATTTTTTGAAATTATTCAAAGAATGGGAGCAAAAGGATTTGGCGCAGGTAACTTTAAAGCGCTTTTTGAGTCTATTGAAAGAGAGCAAGAACTGAGAGGAACTTTGTAAAATCTCATTTTTTTTGCATTATGTAGAAAAATTCTCTGTAAAGCATTGCTTTTTTTGCAAATGTTATGTTAAACTCACTTTTTGCTATTTATTTTTTAAACTTTGTATCTATCTTTGCACTCGCAAATCAGGAAGGGGTGGTTTCCTTCCGAATTGATATAAATTTCATAATTTATAGTTTTTTGGTTAGTTAATAGCATAAAAACTCAGTCAGTACTTGACTGAGTTTTTTTGTTTTGGTACATTTGGAATAGAATTTGCATTTATTTATCTTTATAATGAAATGTAAAAATTGTACTATGAAAAAGTTCGTCCTCATCATATTAGTTCTCACGACATTTGCTTTCGATACTCAAAAAGAAGATGCATTTGACACCGGAGAATACTTCAAATTCAGAATTCATTATGGTATCATAAATGCGGGTTACGCTACACTCGAAGTTAAAGATGCCACCATAAATAATAAAAAAGTTTTTCATGCCGTGGGTAAAGGTTACACCACCGGTATGTCAAAATTTTTCTTCAAAGTAGAAGATTTATACGAAAGTTACTTTGACAAAGAAAACGGAAACCCATATCGTTATATCCGTAAAATTGACGAAGGCGGTTACACTAAAAATCAGGAAGGTTTTTTTAATCCGGCCGAAAACAGGATTTTGGTAAAAGATTATAAAAGAAAATCAGAGAAAACACTTGTTACCACTGATAATGTGCAAGATATTGTTTCCTCTTTTTATTATTTGAGAAATCATCCAAGTATAGACAAACTTAAATCGGGAGAGTCTATTGTAATCGATATGTTTTTTGATGATGAAATCACAAAATTTAAGTTAAAATATATAGGCATTCAGGATATTACGACTAAATTTGGAACCGTTACTACAATGGTTTTCAAACCTTCGGTACAAAAAGGAAGAGTGTTTAAAGAAGAAGAAAGTTTAACGCTCTGGATTACAGACGACGACAACAAAGTTCCGATTAGAATAAAAGCAGATCTTGCGGTGGGATCCATCAAAGCAGATCTCGATGAATACAAAGGATTAAAAAATCCATTTAAAGTAAAGAAAAAATGAACGCCACAGATAATTCTGAATCAATCTTAAAAGAAATTGACCTTAAATTTCAAGCTATAAATCAAAAAACAGATGTTCAACTTGAAGGATTACTTTGGTCAAAACCAATTACATATTGGGATTATATTCAGACCGATGCGCTTTTAAATCTTCAGATACAGCGTACAACATTGCCTGACGAAATGGTATTTATAATGTACCATCAGGTTAACGAGTTGATTTTTAAAATGATTTTGTGGGAAATCGACCAGATTGCCGACACAGAAAACATTCAGGTTGATTTTTTTAGCGAAAGACTTTCAAGAATTACCCGTTATTTTGATATGCTGACCAACTCTTTCAGCATCATGGAAAATGGGATGGAAATTGACCAATACATGAAATTCAGAAATACGCTTACTCCGGCAAGTGGTTTTCAGAGTGCACAATACAGATTGATTGAATTTGCATCAACTGATGTGATCAATTTAACAGACCGCAGATACAAAGACAGCTTTGACCAAAATACAGATTTGGAAACCAGTTTCGAACATTTGTATTGGCAGGCGGCCGGAAAGGATTATCAGACAGGAAAAAAATCTTATTTACTTCAGGAATTTGAAAAGAAATATAAAGATCAGTTTTTGCGTCAGATTACTACTTTTAAAAATAAAAATATCTGGCAAAAATTTACTCAGCTTCCAGAACAGGATCAATTAAACCCGGAATTGATTAAGGCTATGCGTCATTATGACTATACCGTTAATATTACGTGGGTTATGCAGCATCTTAATACTGCAAGAAAATACATTTTGGAAAGCGGAAAAGGAAATGGAGAAGCGACTGGCGGTAGCGACTGGCAAAAATATATGCATCCAAAATACCAAAGACGCATCTTTTTTCCTAAATTGTGGACCGAAGAAGAATTGTCCAATTGGGGAAACGAAACCACCGTTTAATTTCTCAACAAAAATTTTAAAAGTTTGAAAAAAGCAATCGTAATTGTAATAATATTGTTTTCAATATTTTCATGTAAAAAAACAGAAGAAAAAGTCGAAACCAAAATTACCAAACCAAAAACCAAAAAAGTAGAATTTGGTTTTAATTACGCTGATTTTAATATTGTGCAGGACACTATAAAAAAAGGAGATTCTTTTGGATCTATCTTTCAAAGCCAAAATATCGGAGACAAAAAAGTTTATGATATTGTAGAGCAGGTAAAAGATTCTTTTGATGTAAGGTCTATCCGATACAACAAACCTTATACATTACTTCGTTCAAAAAATAAAACCAACAAACTTGAGGTTTTTATTTACCAGCCTGATGCATTGACTTATTATGTAGTCGATTTCAGGGACAGTATTGCAAAAGCTTATAAAAAAATAAAACCGGTTACCTTCAAACGTAAAATGATTGGCGGGGTTTTAAAAAGTTCTTTATCTGAAACTCTAGGAAACGAAAGTGTAGAAACAGCACTTGCCAACAGAATCACAAAAGTATTTTCTTGGTCGATTGACTTCTTTAAACTAAAAAAAGGAGACCGTTACGGACTAATCTTCACAGAACGTTTTATAAACAATAAAGTGTATGACGGAGTTGAAGATCTTCAGGGAGCATTTTTTGAATATAAAGGCAAAATCATTTATGCTTTTCCTTTTGAAAAAGATACACTTTCGGGGAAAATAGAATATTACGATGATCAGGGAAAAACCTTGAAAAACTTCTTTCTAAAAACTCCAATTAAATTCAGCCGAATCACTTCTCGATTTACGATGAACAGATTTCATCCAGTGCAGCACACCTGGAAAGCACACAAAGGAACGGATTATGCTGCTCCAACCGGAACTCCAATTTCAACAACTGCTTCTGGAGTTGTAGAAGCTACCGGATATACTGCCGGAAACGGAAACTTTGTAAAAGTAAAACACAACGGAACCTACTCTACTCAATATTTACACATGTCCAGAATTTTGGTTCGCCGCGGACAACGTGTTACGCAAGGACAAACGATTGGTTTGGTAGGAAGTACTGGTTTAGCTTCCGGGCCGCACGTTTGTTACCGTTTCTGGAAAAACGGCGTTCAGGTAGATGCGCTTCGATTGAATCTTCCAACCGGAGAATCTTTAACCGGAAATGACAGAACTCGTTTTATGAATCAAATTGAACCTTTGAAAAGAGAATTGGATAGTATTGGGAATTTGTAGAAAAATTTTAATCATCA
>SEBM01000141.1 GCA_004296145.1 Flavobacterium sp. | reverse complement strand
AAATCTTCCAAAGTGATTTTACTTAGTTGTGCGCTCACTTTTTTGTTCATTTCAGCATACAATTCAGCTAAATTTTGATTGATCATTTTACCAACAGGGCAGTCAGGATTGGGCTGATTTTTCGCATAACCCAAACCAATATTTTCGAAAGTCATTTCAAAAACTTCTTTTAAAGTAATGTTTGAAGCCGCTTTTGATAATTTAGTTCCGCCGTTTTTACCTTCTTTGCTTTCTACAATATGATGTGCTTTTAGATTCGCAATCTCTTTTCGAACCAAAACAGGGTTGAGGTTCATACTTCCCGCAATAAACTCAGAAGACAAAAAGTCATTCGGGAACTTATTGAGCAAAGTAAGAATGTGAATCGTTATGGCAAATTTACCTGAAATCATACTGTAATAAAATATATTACAAATGTAATTCTTTTTGTAACATAAAAAATGATTTTAACTAAAAATTAATCATCAGCCACAATTTATAAATCCTTATTTTTGTTTTGATCTTACGATATGAACAACTTTATTCTAATATTTTTCTTCCTTTCACTTGGTTTGATTTTACAACGGGTAAAACAATTTCCGACTCATATCTATAAGACGCTCAATAAAATCGTCATTTATTTTTGCCTTCCAGCCATCACTTTATATCATATTCCTAAAATAAAATGGAGCAGCGAATTGTTGTTTCCGATAGGAGCGGGCTGGATTACCTATATTTTAGCATTTCTATTTTTTCATTTTTTAGGAAGAAAAAAAGGCTGGTCAAATAAACTGATTGGCTGTCTTATCTTAACTGCAGGTTTAAGTAATAGTTCATTTTTGGGTTATCCTATAATAGAAGCTTTATTTGGAAAAAAAGGTTTAGAAACAGCTGTTTTAGTTGACCAGCCCGGCACTTTCGTGGTGGTTTCTACTTTGGGAGTTTTTACAGCAGCTTTTTATTCGAAAGGAAGTCCAAATGCTTTGGCAATTTTCAAAAAAATAATTCTTTTTCCGCCTTTTTTAATGTTTGTTCTTGCTTGTTTGCTGAATGTTTTTCAAATTGAATTACATGAAAATGTACAATGGGCATTATTAAAAATAGGAAGTCTGGTTACACCTTTAGCATTATTATCAGTTGGTTTGCAATTGACATTTGACCGAAAAAGCCAGCATTGGAAATTTTTACGTCTCGGACTTTTCTTTAAATTGATATTAGTTCCTTTTGTGCTTTTCGTTTTATATGTTTTTATTTTCAACCAGCATTCTGAAGTTATAAAAATCACTATAATGGAAACAGCAATGGCGCCGATGATTACGGGCGCAATTCTGGCTTCAACTTACGGTTTAAAACCAAAATTAAGCAGTATGATGATTGGTTTTGGAATCCCGATTTCCTTTGTAACACTTGCTGTCTGGTACTTTATTTTAAGCTTTATCTAGTCTTAAGTATTAATTATATAGAGAAAGTAGAATTTTAACGTTTTTTTACGTTTTGGTTGTTTTCTCAATGCATTTTTTAATTAATTTTAGAGGAACTAAAAAATATAAATTATGTCAACATTAAGATTAGGCGATATAGCTCCGGATTTCCATGCAGAAACTACACAAGGACCAATTAATTTTCACGAATGGCTTGGTGATTCATGGGGCGTTTTATTCTCGCATCCGGCAGATTTTACTCCTGTTTGTACAACTGAATTAGGAACTGTAGCAAACTATGTTCCTGAATTTAAGAAAAGAAATACTAAGGTAATTGCACTTAGCGTAGATGGTTTAACTTCTCATCTGGAATGGATTAAGGATATTAATGAAACTCAAAATACAGAAGTTAATTTTCCAATCATTGCAGACGAAGACAAAAAGATAGCAAATCTGTATGATATGCTTCATCCAAATGCAAGTGATAAATTTACAGTGCGTTCTGTTTTTGTTATTGGGGCTGATAAAAAAATCAAATTAACATTGACATATCCAGCTTCGACAGGAAGAAATTTTGACGAATTACTTCGTGTTATTGATAGTTTACAATTAACAGCAAATTATAGCGTAGCAACTCCGGCAAACTGGAAAGACGGAGAAGATGTAGTAATCGCTCCGGCAATTCCGGATAGTGATATTCCTGCAAAATTCCCAAAAGGACATACTCCAATAAAACCGTATTTGAGAATGACTCCGCAACCGAATAAATAAGTTTTTTGAAGGTTCTAAGATACTAAGCTTCTGAGATTCTAAGTTTTTTTTAGAATGTCAGAAGCTTTTTTATTTTGGTCAGATGAAAAGCTTAGCAGCTTAGAGCCTTAGCAACTTAGAACCTCAGTCTACGCTTTCCTAAGCAACTCATTCATTTTCTTTTTATCTCCTACAACCCAGATAATATCATTTTGCTGAAGAATTAATTGTGATTCAGGATTTAAGATTCGGTTTCCGTTTCTTTCAATTCCAACGACCATGCCTTCGGTTTTTGTTCTAAATTGGCCGATACTTTTTTGTATAAATTCTTCCTGAGAAACTTCGAGTTGGCGTAGTACTATATCAGCATCTTCTACATTTTTGGCTGCCTCAGTTTCGTTTTGAATTAAATATTTATTGAATTCTGTGATTTGGGCATCGGTACCAATGACGCAAATTTCATCACCCGGGAAAATACGTTCGGTTTTAGTCGGAATAGAAATCATTACATCGCCACGTTTGATATACGCAATATTGATTCCCATTTCTTCACGTATGCGAAGTTCTTCTAATGTTTTTCCGGCAAGATTGGATTCTTTTCCGATATCAAAAAAAGACATGTGACCGTCCCACGGCATTAAATTGGCATATCTTCTGTCGATTTTTTTATTTTCGCGATCGTTCAGGTTTTTCAGAAAGTGATTTTCAATTCTGTGGTATTGTTCGTTAAGTTTTTTTGGAAATAACTGATAAGCTCCAATCGCAATAATCAAAGCAATAAATGCTACTAAAGGCGAGAAGAAAATATTCAATAAGAAACCAACAAAAAACAACCCGAGACTCATTCTGATCAAAATCAACATCAAAAGAGCACCTCTGTATTTACGTTCTTCCCATAAAGATTCTACTTCTTCAACTTTTACACGACGAAGTGAAAGCGCCCATAAAAACGGTGCAATAACGGCAAGAGTAATCAAAGCTGCCAAAGTATTTCCAAATCTCGTATCGGCTACAAGCGGTGCCACAAATTTAGAAGACAATAAAATAATCGCGGTAATGATTATAGTATGAAGGATAATCTGTGTAATCGAAGCACGAAGCACCAATTGCCAGGTACTGACAGATTTAATTGCCTGCGCATTTACACTATAACGATTAATATTTTTGACCCATCTTCGGGGTAATTTTTGTTCTAAAAACAGAGCAAACGTTTCTGAATATTTGATTAAAAAAGGCGTTGTAAAAGTTGTAATAGCAGATACAGCAACAATTATTGGATACAAGAAATCGCTGGTTACATTTAACGTCATTCCCAAAGTCGCAATAATAAAAGAGAATTCCCCAATTTGTGCTAAACTCATTCCGGTTTGTACGGATTGTTTTAAAGGCTGACCTGAAAGCAAAGCTCCGATAGAGGAACTGAAGGCTTTTCCGAAAATAGTTAAAAGTGTAATTAAAGCAACCGGAAGGGCATACGTAATCAATGTTTCAGGGTTGATTAACATTCCAACTGATACGAAAAAAACCGCACCGAAAAGATCTTTTACAGGCTGAATTAAATGTTCAATTTTTTCTGCCTGAGTCGTTTCAGCAATAATAGATCCCATTATAAACGCTCCCAAAGCCGGAGAGAATCCAACATTCGCAGCAAACATTACCATCATAAGACAAAGGGCCAATGAGATAATCAATAGCATTTCATCTGTTAAAAGATGTTTGGCTTTCTTTAAAATTGTCGGAATAATAAAAATCCCACCCAAAAACCATATAATCAAAAAGAAGATTAATTTTAAAACCGATTGTAGTAAAGCTGTTCCGGAAACCTGATCGCTTACCGCAATTGTTGATAATAAAACCAGCATTAAAATGGCGACAATATCTTCAACAATTAAAGCTCCAAAAACAATTCCCACGAACTTTTTTCCCTTTACGCCAAGTTCATCAAACGCACGGATAATAATAGTAGTAGACGAAATAGAAAGAGTGGCGCCAAGAAAAATACTATCCATTTTTCCCCAGCCCATCCATTGTCCGACACAATAACCAATAAACGTCATGAAGAGAATCTGGGTAATTGCCGTGACCGAAGAAGTACCACCGACTTTGACCAGTTTCTTAAAACTAAATTCGAGACCAAGACTAAAAAGCAAAAAGATAACCCCGATTTCTGCCCAGACTTCAACACTGTGCATATCTGATATTGAAGGGAAAAAATCGAAATGATTTCCGGCCAAAAAACCGGCAATTAAGTAGCCTAAGACCAGAGGCTGTTTCATTTTTTTAAATAACAGTACGGCAATTCCGGCGGTCATCAGAATTAATCCAAGGTCGCTAATTAGAGGTTTCAAATGGTGTGTAGTTTCTGCAGCGGCGCTTAAGGCAATCATAAAGTGGTATTTTTTATAGGAGCTAATCCAGCTTTCCATTTCAAGCTTTTACTCAAAAAACTTATTTTTTAATGCTCTTACAGGAGCTTCCTCCGGTCGCTCTGTAACAGCAAAAAATATAGTTTTTTTCGCAAAAGGCTTTTCATTACAATCTGGGCTAGTTTCCTATCGATATTAATAAAAAAAGCTATCTCGATAAAGATAGCTTTTTTTGACAAAATATTTTAGGTTTTATTTAAATTCCTGTGTAATTACTAGGAGTTATTTGCATTAATTCTGCTCTAATGGCATCAGAAACATCTAAAGTCGCAATAAAATTATGAATTGCATTTTTATCAATCGCTTCGTTTGTTCTGGTTAAACCTTTCAAAGCTTCGTATGGATTTGGATATGCCTCACGACGTAAAATTGTCTGAATCGCTTCTGCTACAACTGCCCAGTTTTTCTCTAAATCTTCAGCAAACTTAGATTCATTTAAAAGCAATTTATTTAAACCTTTTAATGAAGCTTCAAAAGCAATAATTGTATGTCCGATTGGCACACCAACATTTCTTAAAACAGTACTGTCTGTTAAATCACGTTGTAATCTTGAGATTGGCAATTTAGCAGCCAAATGTTCGAAAATTGCATTGGCAATTCCTAAGTTTCCTTCAGAATTTTCAAAATCAATCGGGTTTACTTTATGTGGCATTGCAGAAGATCCGATTTCGCCAGCTTTGATTTTTTGTTTGAAATAATCCATAGAAACATACGTCCAGATATCACGGTCTAAATCGATTATGATATTGTTGATTCTTTTTAAAGCATCAAAAAATGCTGCAAAATGATCGTAATGTTCTATTTGCGTTGTTGGAAAAGAATGCTGTAAACCAAGATCAGTTTCAACAAATTTGTTCCCAAACTGTTTCCAGTCAATTTGTGGATAAGCTACGTGATGTGCATTGAAGTTTCCTGTTGCTCCGCCAAATTTAGCTGCAAACGGAATGTTGAATAACAAACGCATTTGCTCTTCAAGACGCTCAACAAAAACCAAAATCTCTTTTCCTAAACGGGTAGGAGATGCCGGCTGTCCGTGCGTACGTGCCAACATTGGAATGTCTTTCCATTCTACACTTAATTCTTTTAATTTAGAAATTAAAGAAATTAAAGTTGGCATATAAACCTGCTCAAAAGCTTCTTTTGTAGAAAGCGGAATTGCAGTGTTGTTGATATCCTGAGATGTTAATCCGAAGTGAATGAACTCTTTGTATTGAGATAAACCTAGTTTTTCAAAAGCATCTTTAATAAAATACTCCACCGCTTTTACATCGTGATTGGTAACTTTTTCTGTTTCCTTGATCCAAAGAGCATCTTCTGTAGAAAAGTTTTTGTAGATGTTACGTAAGCTGTCAAATAAGTCTGAATTAACGTCTTTTAGCTGTGGTAACGGAATTTGGCATAATGCGATAAAATATTCCACTTCAACCAAAACACGGTATTTAATCAAGGCTTCTTCTGAGAAAAAAGGTGCTAAATTCTGAGTTTTATTTCTATATCTTCCGTCAATTGGTGATATAGCGTTCAATTCGTTTAGAGTAGTCATTGTTCTGTTGTTTTTTCGAAAGGTGCAAATATAAGGTATTGTTAAAACTTCTGAAAGCCAGATTGGAGTTATTAATTCCGAATGTTGTGATTTAAATTATGGTTTTGAATATTTTATCCCAAATCGTAAAATAGAAACCATAATTATGAGATTCGTTTTTATGATGATTCGAATGAAATTTTGTTGTCGAAATCCATTTTGTGAAATAATTGCTGTACCAGAAATTCGGGAAAATATCTGTTTTTAAATGTCCAAAAATTCCATAAGACAGATTTAGAATAAGATAAACAATGACACTTGCATAATTGAATTCTATAATCGAAATCAGAAATAACCATATAAAACCAAAGCCTAAAGTTTCTACAGGATGAAGAACAAACAAGCTGTAAACGCTGGTCTCTACATGTGTGTGATGAAGTTTATGAATTGGGTAAAACCATTTTAAATGATGTACCAGATAATGGAAACAAAACATAAAAAAGTCCATGAGTACAATTAATAGTAAAGTGTCCAGAATTACGGATAGGAGAGAAGGCGAAAAATCAATTTTCATAATCCCAAACTCATATAATTTATATCCTAATAAAGTAATAAACGTGTTGCAAATAATTGTAGAAACAAGCCATTTGACATCAGATTTTTTAAGAATCGTATTTTCAGGTTCTATAATTTTTCCAAATACAATCGAAAAGTAAAACAACACTGTGTTTTCAATCAAAAAGAAAACAAACAATGTGATTAAATTGTAGTGAGATAAATATCCGAGCCAGTTTTCAAAAATCATTTTATTTGTTCTAATTCAAATAATCTTTCTTTTAAATCTGCAACACCTGTAGAAGCGAACTTTGCAATTGTTTCCACTTTATTTCTAATATTCGGAATCGAAATTGGTTTCGGATCAATATAAAAAACAGGAGTTGAAGCCGGCGTATACGAAATAAGACCTGCGGCAGGATACACTTGTAATGAAGTTCCGATAACGGCAAAATAATCTGCTGTTTCAGTAATGTCAATTGCTTCTTCCAGAGCCGGAACCTCTTCTCCAAACCATACAATATGTGGTCTCAACTGATTTCCGCTTTCGTCAAAATCGCCTGTGAACAAATCTTCAGTCCAATCCAGAATCAGGTTTTTATTTTTAGTACTTCGTACTTTTAATAATTCACCATGAAGATGTAGAATTTTGGTACTTCCGGCGCGCTCGTGTAAATCGTCTACGTTTTGCGTTATGATATATACGTCAAAATCTTTTTCTAATTCAGCTAAAATCTGATGTCCTAAATTAGGCTGAACTTCCTTCAGTTGTTGACGTCTTTTATTATAAAAATCCAGAACTAATTCCTGGTTTTTATGCCAGCCTTCGGGAGTTGCAACTTCCATAACATCATGACCTTCCCACAAACCGTCGCTGTCTCTAAACGTGCGCAAACCGCTTTCGGCGCTAATGCCTGCACCGGTTAAAACCACTAATTTTTTCATGTTTAAAGATACCGATTGACACTGTTTTTACCGGCATAAAAACAGTAAAGGCGATCGTATTAAAATCGCCTTTACTTAATGATATTATGTAGATTTTGAGCCTTCTAAATTTCCTTGCTCTCCACTCTGATTATTTGCATCTCCCAGTTCTCTCGCTCTCTTTTTTGTGCATCTTCCAAGTTTCCTCGTTCCCCGCTCTTTTTAAAAAAAATTTGGGCGTGTCCCTTCGGGCCGGGCTTTCCGCTACAAGTCCTCGCTCGTGCCTCGCTGTGGGCTTTCCGCTGCAATCCCTCACGCGGGCAAAGCGGCAACCTTGTTAACGCACAGCCAGCGTACGATGACTTTTTAACTCCGGGAACTTTACCTTCAGCAGCTCAAATCCGCCGAATAAAATAAAGCCGTAAACCAAATTTCCAACCAGTAAATTCCGCTCAAACGGAATAGCTGCCACCAGCGATTGCAGGTAACCGATACTGCTTTTATCGTATAAATTTCCGTGCAACCAAGGGTCAATATCCGTAAGCAGCCAATGTGCTAAAACAGCTAAAATAGAACCTACAATTACGCTGGCAATATTCACTTTTACAATTTTTGTTCCGATAAAAACCATCACTGCAAAGCTTAAATAAATCCACAAAGCGCTACCGTAAAACCACACAAACTTGTGGAAATAGAGGTAATTAATCAGCAAATCACTGATGAACAACGTCAGCAACGGCACCAGATAAGCTTTCTTTTTATCTGTAAAATAAGCACCGCCAAATAAAGAAACCGCACCAACCGGCGTAAAATTTGCCCAAACATTTTGGTTATCCAAATGGACGAACCGCATGGCTGCGGCCAGCAAAATCATCAAAATTAACAGGCT
>SEBM01000713.1 GCA_004296145.1 Flavobacterium sp. | reverse complement strand
AATAACACACGGCTTAAACCATTCTACATTAATTTTGTCGGTATAAATAAACAACTCATAAAAATGAAAAACATATTTACAGCCCTTATCCTATTTTTAGCAATAGGTGCAAATGCCCAAAATTTAAATAAAACAATTGAAGACCCAAATAGACACAAACAAGTGATGTTAAATTTATGTACTAGAGATAGTGTTACATCTTTCCCAGAATTTAAAGCTAGTTACGATGCTAATTATCAAAATTACAAAGTAGATTCTGCTTCAGTAGCGCAGATTACTAAACTGATGAAAGGCAAAAAAGTTACTATTGTATTAGGCACATGGTGTGGAGATAGTAAATATCAAGTTCCAAATTTTTTAAAAATTATGGATGCAGCTAAAATAAGTGAAGAAAACCTAAAATTTATTGGTGTTGATGGCATGAAAAAAGCTGAAAATGGATTAATTGACAGCTTAAACATTACACGTGTTCCTACATTTATTTTTACTGATAAAAAAGGTAAAGAAGTAGCTAGAATTACCGAAAGACCAACCGAAACTTTAGAAAAAGATTTGCTGAAGTTACTTGCAGTTCAAGCTAAAAAGGTTACTGCAAAAACTAAATAATATGGCCGTAGCTTTAGAACCTAGCTGGTTAAATGTTTTAGGCAACGAATTAGAAAAAACGTACATGAAAGAATTGAAATCCTTTTTGCTGGAAGAAAAGCAGAAAGGATTTACTGTTTTTCCTAAAGGCACAGACATTTTTAACGCCTTTAATCATACGCCATTTGATAAAGTAAAGGTGGTAATTTTGGGGCAAGATCCTTATCACGGACTAGGTCAAGCGCATGGTTTATCATTTTCTGTACAAAAAGGCATTACTGTTCCTCCGTCTTTAAAAAACATGTATAAGGAATTGGCAGATGAATATCCTGATTTCAAAATTCCTAATCATGGTGAATTGACAAGTTGGGCAGATCAAGGTGTTTTACTTTTAAATGCAACTTTAACGGTTAGGGCACATGAAGCGGGTTCGCACCAAAAACGTGGCTGGGAAATTTTTACCGACTTTGTTATCTCATCGCTTTCTGAACGAAGAAATGGAATAGTATTTTTGCTGTGGGGTAAATTTGCTCAGCAGAAAGAAGTGTTAATTGACATCAATAAGCATTTTGTGTTAAAAGCGGCTCACCCTTCTCCATTTTCTGCTTATAATGGATTTTTTGGATGTAACCATTTTAAAACTGCTAATGAAATTTTAGCTAAACAAGGGCTGGATGAAGTTAATTGGCAAATAGACCCCAACCCCTAAAGGGGCTATTCCAACTCCCCTTTAGGGGTTGGGGGTTAATACTCCAATGGTACAATAGGCTCTTTCTTAGTTGTAGACATGATCATCATTGTCTGAAATGTTTTAACAACAGAGATCTTACTTATTTTATCCATAATTAATCGCTCGTAAGATTTAATATCGTTCACATATACTTTAAGCAAAAAATCTGCCTGACCAGTAACGTGGTGACATTCAGTTACTTCTTTGATTTGATTAACCTCATCCAAAAATATTTGAATGGTATTGTTTTTATGAAAATCTAATTGAACCTGAATGAAAGTTTTAATACCCAAACCTAATTTCTCTTCATCAACTAGAGCATGGTAACTTTTGATGAAACCAGACATTTCTAACTTACGAACTCTTTCTAATGTTGGCGCAGGTGAAAGTCCAATTTCTTGAGACAAAAGCAAATTGGTTATTCTGCCGTTTTCTTGTAAAAGTTTAAGAATTTTAAAATCGATTTTATCTAGTTCTGATGCCATAATATTTGAT
>SEBM01000140.1 GCA_004296145.1 Flavobacterium sp. | reverse complement strand
AGACTAATATTTAGTTTTTTTCTAATGATAACCTCTTTTTATTCTTACAGCCAGTCCAATGTCTTTAAGGTAACACTTGATGCAGGACATGGAGATCATGACTTTGGAGCCGTGTATAGCGGAAGAATAGAAAAAAATATTGCTTTGGCAATTGTATTAAAAGTTGGGAAAATATTAGAACTTAACCCAAATGTCGATGTTATTTATACCCGTAAAACGGATGTTTTTATTGATCTTGTGGAAAGAGCCAACATTGCAAACAGAGCAAATTCTAATATTTTTGTTTCTATACACTGTAATGCAAACAAAAATACCGCAGCAGACGGAACCGAAACTTATGTAATGGGTTTAAGTAAAGTCGCGTCTAACCTTGAAGCTGCTAAAAAAGAGAACTCCGTTATTACCTTAGAGAAAGATTACAAACGTAAATATGAAGGTTACGACCCAAATTCTCCGGAATCTATGATTGGATTGACATTGATGCAGGAGGAGTACATGGATAACAGTATTGCATTAGCAAGTAAAATTGAAGATAATTTTGACAGATTAGGAAAAAAACTTCGTCAGGGAGGAGTAAAGCAAGCTCCGTTTATGGTTCTTCATAAAGCTTACATGCCAAGGGTTTTAGTAGAAACCGGATTTGTTTCAAACCCAACAGAAGGTAATATTTTAAATTCTGAAGAAGGACAAAACGATATTGCTAAAGCTATTGCTGAAGCAATCTTAAGTTATAAAAGAGAATATTTTGGTTCAGGTGCGCCTGAAATGTCAGAAGCAAAACCCGTAAAAGATACTACGCCGGCAAAAAAAGTAGTAGATACTCCGTCAGTTGTTAAAAATGCGCCAAAAGGAATTATTTTTAAGGTACAGCTTATTGCCAGTATCAAGAAGACAGCATTGGAGCCAAAAAACTTCAAAGGCCTTAAAAATGTAAGCATGTTATTTGAAAACAATATATATAAGTATTTCTATCAGGAAACTTCAAGTTACGATGCAGCTCAAAAATATTTGCAAGAAGCTAAAAGCAAAGGATATGGGGCTTCTTTTTTAATAGCATACAAAGACGGAGAAAAAATCAGTATTCAGGACGCAATTAAATAATAGTCACAAGTTCGAATATTTATATTAATTTTGTACAAACACTTAGAATTTTGAAAATAACAAGAGAAATTAAAACGGCTATTTTAGTCATCGCGTCAATATTATTATTTATCTGGGGCTACAGTTTTTTAAAGGGAAGAGACCTTTTTACAAATTACAAAACATTATATGTCGAATATGATAATGTTGAAGAATTATCAGCTTCTGCGCCTGTTACCCTAAACGGACTAGTAATCGGTAAAGTAAATAAAATTACAATTAATGAAACTACCGGAAGATTATTGGTAGAACTTCAGTTGAAAACAGATTTTCCTATTTCTAAAAGCAGTAGAGCAGCTTTGTATGCTCCAAGTTTAATTGGAGGAAAGCAAATTAAAATTGTGCCGAATCTTGAAGATAAAATATTAGCTGAAGATGGCGAAACATTGGCCCCTACAGTTGAATTAGGACTTACAGAATCTTTAGGAGGTAAAATAGAACCAATCGAGCAAAAATTAAACCTGATGCTGGGCAATATTAATACATTGGTTACAGGATTAAATAATGTATTAGATAAAAAAGGCCAGGAAGATCTTAGAAAATCTTTAGCAGAATTAAGTCAGACAATGGAGCAATTTCATAAAGCTTCGGGAACTCTTAATTCTATTTTAGATTCTAATAAAGGACAAATTAATGGAGTTGTGAGTAACTTTAATAAAATGTCAAATAACTTTAATAAAATCTCAGATTCTTTAAATAAAGCTGACTTAGGAAAAACCGTTAGAAACTTAAATCAGACTTTGGCAAAAGTTGACGGTTTAATGAGCAACCTAAACTCAGGAAAAGGTACAGCAGGTAAATTATTAAACGATGATGCATTATATAATAATCTTTCTAAAACTTCAAAAGAATTAGAATTATTACTGCAGGATGTGCGTCTTTATCCAACACGTTATGTGAATGTTTCTCTTTTTGGAAAGAAAAACAAACCCTACGTGGCACCAAAAGAAGAAACAAAGTCAACTGATAAAAAATAGTAATAAATGAGTTATTTAGATAATATTTTATTTGCCATACTTCTTATAATTGGTTTCGGTTTTTTTGCAGCGAGCGTAAAAAAGATCATCCGAAACATTAATTTGGGAGTAGATGTAGATCGAAAAGATAATCCTAAAGCTCGCTGGATGAATATGGCTATGATTGCTCTTGGGCAGTCAAAAATGGTAAAAAGACCTGTAGCGGGAGTGCTGCATATCTTTGTTTACGTTGGCTTTATTATAATTAATATAGAATTATTAGAAATCATCATTGATGGTTTATTCGGAACACATAGAATTTTTGCTCCTTATCTAGGGGTTGTTTATGATGTTCTTATTGCTTCTTTTGAGATATTAGCATTTCTTGTAATTTTTGCTGTAGTAACTTTCTGGATCAGAAGAAATATAATCAGAATGAAACGTTTTATTCATTCTGATTTAAAAGGATTTCCTAAAAGCGATGCAAATTACATTTTGTACTTCGAGACCGTTTTGATGATCTTGTTTTTATTAATGAATGCTTCTGATTTTCATTTGCAGAATGTTCCGGGAGGTTTTTCACACTTTCATAAAGCAGGAAGTTATCCGATAAGTCAGTTTATTGCACCAATTTTTAACGGAACTTCTAACGAATTGGTTGGATTGTTATACGAGGTTTTTTGGTGGTTACATATTACAGGTATTTTGATTTTTATGAATTACTTGTATTTTTCAAAACACTTACATATTCTTTTGGCTTTCCCAAATACTTATTTTGCGAATTTAAATCCGCAGGGAAAATTTAATAATCTGGAATCGGTTACAAAAGAAGTAAAGTTGATGATGGATCCAAATGCAGATCCTTTTGCAGCTGCGCCTGTTGATGAGAACGCTGCTCCGTCTAAATTTGGGGCAAGTGATGTTCAGGATTTAAACTGGGTACAATTACTAAATGCTTATACGTGTACAGAATGTGGTCGTTGTACTTCATCCTGTCCTGCAAATATAACGGGCAAAAAATTGTCTCCACGTAAGATTATGATGGATACAAGAGACCGTCTGACAGAAGTTGGAAAAAACATTGATGCCAATAAGGGTGTTTTTGTTCCTGATAATAAAACATTATTAAACGATTATATTACTCCTGAAGAATTATGGGCTTGTACATCTTGTAATGCATGTGTAGAAGAATGTCCGGTAAATATTAGTCCGTTGTCTATTATTATGGACATGCGTCGTTATCTGGTTATGGAACAAAGTGCTGCTCCAATGTCATTAAACGCTATGATGACAAATGTTGAAAATAATGGAGCGCCTTGGCAATACAGCCAGCAAGACCGTTTGAATTGGAAAAACGAGAATTAATTTAATTCCGAAAAATAAAATCAAGAATTCAGATTTCAGATTAAAAAATGAAACTTTGAACTTAAACTTTAAACAAAAGAGAGAGAAATGTCAGAAAGTTTAGTAGTGCCAACAATGGCAGAAATGCTGGCCGAAGGGAAACAACCGGATGTGTTGTTTTGGGTAGGTTGTGCAGGAAGTTTTGATGATAGAGCAAAAAAAATTACAAAAGCTTTTGTGCGTATATTAAATCGTACAAATGTTTCTTTTGCAGTGCTTGGTACAGAAGAGAGTTGTACCGGAGATCCTGCAAAACGTGCCGGAAATGAATTTTTGTTTCAGATGCAGGCCATGATGAATATTGAGGTTTTGAATGCTTATGAAGCAAAAAAAATAGTTACAGCTTGTCCGCACTGTTTTAACACATTAAAAAATGAATATCCGGAACTAGGAGGTCAATATGATGTAATTCATCATACCCAATTCCTGAAATCATTAATGGATGAAGGAAAATTAACTGTTGAAGGTGGACAATTTAAAGGAAAAAAAATCACTTTTCACGACCCTTGTTATTTAGGAAGAGCAAATCAGGTGTATGAAGCACCGAGAGATCTGATTGAAAAACTGGATGTTGAATTAGTCGAAATGAAACGTTCTAAAGCAAATGGTTTATGTTGTGGAGCAGGTGGAGCGCAAATGTTTAAAGATGCTGAACCCGGAAACAAAGAAATCAATGTGGAACGTACACAAGATGCATTAGAAACGCAGCCTGATATTATTGCTGCAGGTTGCCCGTTTTGTAATACAATGTTAACTGACGGAATTAAACATCAGGAAAAAGAAGGTTCTGTAAAAGTAATGGACGTAGCAGAGCTAATTGCTAATGCACAGGATTTGTAGAAAAGGTTCTAAGGTTCTAAGCGACAAAGGTTCAAAGGTTTTAAAAACCTGAAACTTGAAACGATAAACCTGAAACTTTCAGAAATCTAAAATCTAAAATCTAAAATCTAAAATTAAAAATGTATATACCTTTTGAAAATTTGCCTGGTGAATCCAGAATATGGATTTATCAATCGAACAGAAAATTTTCTGAGGAAGAATTTTCTGAAATTGAATCTGATTTAAAATCTTTTATTGAAGGTTGGGCTGCTCACGGAACAAGCTTAGAAGCTTCGTATGAATTGAAATATAATCGATTTATTATTCTGGCTGTAAATCAGGAAGTGCAGGCTGCGACCGGATGTTCTATTGATAGTTCTGTTGAATTTATTCAGAGCTTAGAGAAAAAATATAACGTTGATTTGTTAGATAAAATGAACGTTACTTTTAAACTTGGAGAACACATTGCACACAAACCTTTGATTGATTTTAAGAAAATGGTTAAAGATAAAGCCGTTACTGAGAACACGATTGTTTTTAATAATCTTGTAAATAATATTGAAGAATATAACGAATCCTGGGAAGTTCCTGCTGCCGATAGTTGGCATAGCAGATTTTTCTAAAAGATATTTAATCATATTGAAAGGGCAGAAAATAAAATTTTCTGCCCTTTTTTTGTCCTTGTCATTGCGAGGAACGAAGCAATCTCACTAAACAATTCCGCAAACTTTGATTTAGCAAGTGAGATTGCTTCGTTCCTCGCAATGACTGTGTGCTGAGTTTCTTCTGAAAATAAAAACCTCTAATCTAGCCCCGATGGGAGCGGTATCCTTTTGTGATCTCGTTTGTAACGAGACCACAAAAGATATAGCGGACAGCGGGACAATTGGTCTTTTGTAAACTAATATTTTTGCTCCTTAAATTTGTTATGCCTATTAATATTGTCAAAAATCTAACAATTTATTAGTCTGATTAAACGTGATTTTTGAGTACTTTCGTAGTTTTAAATTTAATACATGAAAATAGCAATAGTTTGTTATCCGACTTTTGGCGGTAGTGGGGTAGTTGCCACTGAGTTAGGTCTTGAATTAGCCAGACGCGGACACGAAATACATTTTATAACTTATAGTCAGCCGGTAAGGTTGGCACTTCTTAATCCGAATGTACATTATCACGAAGTAAACGTTCCTGAATATCCTCTTTTTCATTATCAGCCTTATGAATTAGCTCTTTCAAGCAAATTGGTTGATATGGTAAAATTATACAAGATCGAAGTTCTTCACGTACATTATGCAATTCCACATGCGTATGCAGGCTATATGGCGAAGCAAATGCTAAAAAATGAAGGAATTAATCTGCCGATGATCACGACGCTTCACGGAACTGATATTACGTTGGTAGGAAATCATCCGTTTTATAAACCGGCAGTAACTTTTAGTATCAATAAATCTGATTATGTGACTTCGGTTTCTCAGAGTCTGAAAGATGATACGTTGAAATTATTCAAAATCAAGAATAAAATAAAAGTGATTCCGAATTTTATTGAGTTGGATAAAGTAAAAAAAGATCCGCTGGCTCCTTGCCACCGTTATGTGATGGCAAAGGAAAACGAGCGAATTATTACACATATCAGTAACTTTAGAAAAGTAAAACGTATTCCGGATATTATTAAGATTTTCTATAATATTCAAAAAGAAATTCCGGCCAAATTAATGATGGTTGGAGACGGACCTGAAAAAGAAAAGGCTGAAATTTTATGTCAGGAATTGGGTATTTTAGATAAAGTAATTTTCTTTGGAAACAGCCATGAGATCGATAAGATTTTATGCATGACCGATTTATTTCTGCTTCCTTCTGAAACTGAAAGTTTTGGTTTGGCAGCATTAGAAGCTATGGCTTGCGGAGTTCCGGTAATTTCGAGTAATTCAGGAGGTTTGCCTGAAGTGAATTTTGATGGGTTTTCAGGTTATCTGAGTAATGTTGGAAATGTTGAGGAAATGGCTGAAAACGCGTTGAAAATTTTAAAAGATGATGCTGTTTTGAGTCAGTTTAAAGCAAATGCATTAGAAGTGGCCAGAAAATTTGATATCAAAAACATTCTTCCTAAATACGAAGCTTTGTATCAAAAAGCAATTGATGATTATAAATATGAAAAACAATAATCTTAAAAAGATATAAATGAAAAAAGTAATTTCGGTTTTAACTGTTTTTGTTCTGGTTTCATGTGGAGCTACAAAAACATCAGATTCAAAAGCATTGTATGAGGTTTTAACGGAGCAATCTGACGGTGGAGGAAATATCAAGTTTTTTGAAATTCTTACGGAGCCAAATGAAATCAAAATGCTTGAAAATGATCCGCTTTTGAAGGATAAAATGAAACAGGCTGATATTAATAGCTCTAATTATGTTATTCTGAATATGGGTGAGAAGAATACTGGCGGTTATTCTATTGGTGTAGAAAAGGTTGAAGAAACAGATAAAAACATTATTATTACTGTAAAAGAAAAAAGTCCGGCGGCGGATGCTATGACTATGCAAGTAATAACTTATCCGTATACAGTTGTAAGAGTGCACTCAAAAAAAGAAATTATAATCAAATAAAGTGATTGAATAAAAAAAACCTGTCGTATTACGCGACAGGTTTCTTCTTACAATTATTTTTTAGTTTTTATTTTAGAATCTGAATTTAACTCCTAATCCAACGTCAAATCCAAAATTGTCATCATCATAGTATCCAGAACCAATTTCTGGTCTTGCATCTAATGATAAAGTAATAGGTGCTTCTGAAAATCTATATTCAATACCGATATCTCCTGCAGCAAAAACATAAGTTCCGCTATCGTTATATCTGTAATCGTTGTAACGATAATCATAATCCCAGGCAGCTAAACCTCCACCGACACCAGCGTACCAGTTAAAGCCTCCGTCGATATTCCAAACCCATTGGTAAAGGGCAACACCTTTGATAGCGTCTATATCACGACTGTTTCTGAATCCTAAATCGAATTCAAGTCTGTTTTTTTGATTCAATCCTAATTGATATGATACTTCACCTCCAAATCCGTTGTTATCTCCTAAACGTAATCCTAAAGCGTTTTTTGAAATTTCTTGTGATTGTGCCGTAAAAGCTAAACCTAATAGCATCATGGCAGATAAAATGATTTTTTTCATAAATGTGGTCTTAATTTTTTTTCAAATGTATTATCAGAGTTCAATAGAGAACGTATAATATTTTTAAAAATTGTTATATAATTCACATTTATTTATGAAAGTATTTTGTTAATGCCTTGTGTTTGCTGAGCTCAGCATTGATTTTTTAATTTGAAAATATTACTTCAGAATTATTGAAGTGATCATTTGAGAAGTCAGATTATCTTCCATTTCAAAAAGATTTTCTTCATCAATAAAATTAGCAGCTTTATAAGAAAATAGTTTCCAGCGTTTTTTATGATATTCAAGTGCGGTTAGGTTTTCTATCCAATCTCCTGAATTTAAGTATAATGTAGATCCGTGTTTATTTTCTTTTGTTACTATTTTTGGCTCATGAATATGGCCGCAGATAACGTAATCATAATTTTTTTCGATTGCCAAATCAGTAGCAGTGGTTTCAAAATCAGAAATAAATTTTACTGCTTTTTTAACGCTTGCTTTAATTTTTTTAGAAAAAGAATAAGGTTCACGTCCCAGTTTTGCTAAACACCAATTAACAAAACGATTGATAAGGATTAAATAATCATATCCTAAACCACCCAGTTTTGCAATCCATTTGGAGTGTTGAACTGAAGCATCAAAAACGTCTCCGTGAAAAATCCAGGCTTTTTTGTCGTCTAATTCTAAAACTAGTTTATCGACCAGAGAAAAGTTACCCATATTCATATCAGTAAATTTTCTAAGGATTTCATCGTGATTTCCAGTGATATAATACACTTTTGTTCCCTTAGAAGCCATCCCGATAATACGTTGAATAACTCTTAAATGTGATTTTGGAAAATATGATTTTCTAAATTGCCAGGCATCTATAATATCACCATTTAAAACTAATGTTTTTGGTTTTATGCTTGATAAATAGTTGTTTAATTCTTTTGCATGGCTGCCGTATGTTCCTAAATGGACATCTGAAATAATGACCAATTCAACATTTCTTTTTTTCAATTTTTCCCGATTTGAAGTTTAACAAATAAAAGAAACTTAAACGTATTTTATTTTATGA
>SEBM01000712.1 GCA_004296145.1 Flavobacterium sp. | reverse complement strand
ATATTTAATATAAAAAAAATACTACAATTATATTTAAAATATACTTTTAATTTAAATTTTAAATATAAAAATCATGAAGAAAATTACTTTATTACTAGTGATTGTTTTTTTAAACTTAAAGGCATGGTCACAAAATCCAAATTACAGGTATCATGAGCTACAGGATTTAGGCACCACTATAGAATGGGCTATTTCAATTGAATGCACCCACCATTTTCAACCTTTAAGGGTTTTAGATGTTAATCTAAAACAAAATTTCAAGCTAGAAGTTGGTAAGATCTACAAAGTAGATTTAGGATTAACTTATGGAAATTTCGGCACAAGATATTACAAAGTAACTTATGCCGAAGATGCAGGAACTGATAAGGGGGATGAAATAGATACCCCTCCAGATTTTGGAGCACCAATTCCTGATTTATGCAATTCTTTATCTTGGAAATTCATAAGACCCATTTTATTAGGATCATCATTAGAAGAAGCACAAAGTAATTTTTGTTCTAGTTTAACAAAAAATAATATCGATGAAAAAGTAAATATTAAAACAACAACACCTTTAATTGTAGGCAATGTATATTTTATGGATTTCGGTAAGGGTGCTAATTACTATTTAGTTTCTGCATCAAGTACAGAAAATGGAGATGCTGATTATGAATTCGATCCTACAATTGATAACGCCGTTTTTTCTTCCATTTCATTCAATTGTCAGAAACCAGATCTTATACCTGTAAGTATTTCTAAATATTGGTACGATAGTAATTACTATTATCGAGGCTCATCAAGTGCTATGGCAGAGTATTATATACGCAATGTTGGAACAAATATTCAAAATACAAATACTGAATTTACTCTTTATCTTTCTTCAAGAAGAAACTTTGCTGATTCTAATGACATTAAGCTACTTACTAAGTTTGTTTCCCGAGAGGATGTTAACGGATACTTTGGATCTGGTTTAGTTTTCAATATCCCTCAAAATGTACCGCTTGGTGAATATTACTTAACTCTTAAAATAAGTAATAGAGAAGATTTTAACACATACAATAACATCGTTTCCTCAGCATCAAAAGTAGTTATTAAAAATGGTCCTCCACCTACTACAACACCACCACCTACACCACCACCTACTACAACAAAACCTGATTTAACGATTGATTCTAATAATACAATCATTAATAGTGATTGTGAATGTAGCTCAATATTAGCAGATTTAAAAGACAAAAGACATCGACTAAGTAATCAAGCTGGATCAATAAGAATCCCATTCATAACTGTTAAAAATATTGGAAAGACAATATCATCTCCAACAAACGTGGTATTTTATTTATCATTAGACACCACTCTTGACACTGCAGATTTAAAATCTAATGGAAGTGCCATAAAAATAAATGCAATTAAGCCGGGAGAATCTTATGTAGTAGCAGGTGGTACTATTTTCTCTACAGATTTTGGTAATGGTGGCACTATCTTTAATAACAATTGGAACATCCTTATGTCAGTTGACGATTCTAAAACAAATACAGAATCAAACGAAAATAATAATGTTACTGCTATACCAATAACATTTTATAACCCTAATGCAATAACAACTCAAACGAAACCAGAAGTAAATGAATTTTCAGAGCCTTACTCAATTGAAGTTTATAATTTTGAGGGACAGAAGGTTTTAACTAAGGAAGTAAAATCTAAAGATGACGAAAACAAATCAATTGAATTATTAAAAAGAGGTCTTTATATTATTAAATCAAAAAATGAGACTAGAAAAGTTCTCAAAAAATAAAAATTTAAAAACAAAAAGCATCCTAGTTAGGATGCTTTTTTATTTATATAT
>SEBM01000711.1 GCA_004296145.1 Flavobacterium sp. | reverse complement strand
ATCTGAAAGTTATATTAAAATAATCAAAGAAAAACATCCTGAATTGGCAATCATCAATCACGAAATTTTTGAAGAAAAAGATCAGAAATTTTTAAAAATTACATTATTGAATGATAGTTTAACCATTAGCAAAGAGCGATTGGATGAGCATAACGGTCTCGTTAAAGACATTCATTTGATTTGGCAGTATTCACCCAAACAGCAAAATACAGAATCTCCTCAAATGAAGGATATGCAGGCTCAGATTTCTGAATTAAAGCTGGAAATAGAGCGAATAAAATCTAAAAATAATAATAACTGATTCTAAAATTTTATATTTACTAAAAAGTTAACAAACATGCAGTTTCAAGGGCAAATTTTAAAAATGACGAGTTTCAACAATCAGCCAATTCAATATTATTTAAATCTTTCAGGGGATTTAATTCATATGAATGAGTTGTTGGGGAAAGAAATAAGCATAAAACATACAGGTTTTCAATGTGTAAATTGTGGTTTAGATAAAACGATTTACAGAATGGGTTTCTGCAAAAGCTGTTTTTTTGAAAGTCCGTTTGCGAGTGATACGATTATTCGTCCTGAGCTTTCTACGGCACATTTGGGAATTGGCGAGCGTGACCTTGATGTGGAAAAGCAAATCCAATTGCAGCCGCATACCGTATATTTAGCCTACACAGGAGATGTGAAAGTGGGAGTTACAAGAAATACGCAAATTCCGACACGATGGATTGATCAGGGCGCAACATTTGCTTTACCGATTGCACGAACCGAAAATCGCTACGAAGCCGGAATGATAGAAGTTGCCCTAAAAGAACATCTTGCCGACAAAACCAATTGGCGAAAAATGCTGCAGGATGATTTTGAAGATGAGGTAGATTTGGCAGATTTTCAGCAGAAAATAAAAGAATATTTTCCTGAAGATTTCCAACACTTTTATTCTGAAGGCGAAAATATGTGGAAGTTTGATTATCCTTTCTCAAAACCAGAAAAAGTAACATCTTTTACTCTCGACAAAAAACCTGAGTTTACAGGAAAGCTTGTCGGGATTAAAGGACAATATTTAGCGTTTGAAGGTGGTAATTTTATCAATGTGAGAGGACATGAAGGATATGTAATTGAGATGAATGTGACAAATTAAAATTCAAAATAATTTATGAAAAAACCCTGGGTTAAAAGGCTTTTAATAGGTCTTGGAATTTTTTTAGGACTTATTCTGATTGTCAATTTGGCAATCAATATCTGGCTAAAAACCCAGCTTCCTGATTATATTAAAAAAAATACCGATTACAAAGTTTCATACAAATCTTTGGGAGTCGATTTGGGAACCGGAAATATTTTTGCGACAGGAATTACCATCAACAATAAAAACCCAAAGAATGTTACTGTTATGGGTTTTCAGGGGACAATTGATACCTTGAAAGTCAGTCGTTTTGGAATTTATGACGCTATTTTTAATAAAACAATCAGTTCAAGTGATTTGCTTTTGTCAAAACCCAATCTGAATATTATTCTGGCAAAACCTAAAGATAAAAAAACAGCAAAACAGACTAATCCAATTAGTTTTGAAAACATAAAAATCAACAACGGAACCATTCGGATTTTTAAATATACCAAGCAAAAATTAGTAAGCGTTAATGATTTAGATCTGGTTGTAGAAAACCTTCAGTTGAATGAAGAAACGGTAGATAATAAACTTCCTGTGACGTTTGATCAATATAGTATTAAAGGAAAAGATATTTTCTTTCAACCAGATGATATTTATACTTTAAAAATCAATAAAATAAAAACTACAAACGGACAGGTTTCGATTGATCAATTTCAGCTCTTACC
>SEBM01000710.1 GCA_004296145.1 Flavobacterium sp. | reverse complement strand
TAATCGCCCCAAAACATATCTTGTAACGGCATTTGAACATTCCCACCTTCAGCTAATCCTGCAAAAATTCGGTCTGCATCTTCCCTGCTGTCAACACTTATGCAAAGCGATAAATTTGTACCAGATTTAACTTGTTCCATATTTGAAGGCACGTCTGTACCCATTAACATAGTTGAGCCAATATTTAAGGATATGTGCATAATCTTGTTACCTTCAGCATCAGGCACTTCATCAACACAGCCTTCTGTGTTATCTTCTTTCGGAATGTCTTTGTAACGTTGCAAAAAAGCAAATTCACCTCCAAAAATTGATTTGTAAAAATTAAAAACTTCTTCGGTATTACCATTAAAGTTTACATACGGATTTACTACCATGAGATTAATTTTATTGATTTTTGTTTTAATTATTTACGTTCTAAAATTTGTTTAACATTACTCAAACTTTTTTCTAAATCCTTACCCAATAAGCCATCGATAACCATATTCATCAAATTCATCGGAAACTTATTTTTACCTACCATTTGCCACTTCAAATTGGTCTGATTTTCGCCTACAACCTTTGTAAATAAATAAGTTTGTGAAGTGCTTTCAAATGGTTTTTTAAACCTTAGTTCGATGTTTAAGCTAGTTCCTTGTTCAATTTTCTTAAACTCCTGCTCACCTTTTCCCGCTTGTTTGTTCCCCTCCCATACACAGGTAAAACCTTCAGTTCCATCTGTCCCTTTATAAACCAATTTTACATTTGGGTCTTTCATCACCCAAACATTATACTTTTCTTGGTTTCTCATTATTTTAATATAATCGAATACTTCCTCTTTCGATTTATCAATTGTAATATCTCTTTCGATTAAATATTCGTTTTTAATGATCAATGCCAAGAATAACAAGAAGCCAATTAATATGGCAACAAACAGAAGAATGGAAAATAAGATGGTCATATTTATAAATTGTATAGCAGGTTAATTTTTAAGCCGATTTTTGAAAACGATGGATTTCCTTTAACTGATGAATATGTCTTTCTGTATGGTAAGTGACAAAATAAATTGCTTCTAATCTTGTTAACTGCCCTAAATTTGGCAACTCAAACGACAAACAAGTTTTGCTTAAATCTAAATCATTTATTGCCTTTTTTATTCCATCGTGAATGTTTGCAATTTTAGAAAGATGTTTTTCCTTATCATATTCCTTTAGCTCAGGCAAAATAAAATCTGGCGATTTCATTTTAATTCCATAGTCTAAAAAGATAGCTTTAATTTGAGATTTTTTCTCGTCAATTGCCCTTTCTGTATCTTTTACTTCTGCATTCAAAACCTTAACAAAACCTTCGCTTGCTAAAATAACATGTTGTGTTACTTGTGCAGGAGTCCAACTCCCATCAAAAGGAACTTCATTATATTCTTTGTAGTCAAAACCTTCAACCGTTGTTGTCAAATCAGAAAAAACCTTGTTAAAATCTGATGAGATGATCTCTTTTTCCATATTTTAAATTACATGTAATTAATGCCTGGGTAATTTAATAACCTACGCCATAAGGCGATTTGACCGATACAATTTGCTTCGCGATAAGAATCAAATGAGACCATTTCGTAAATAGAAAACTTCATTCCAGGAAATTCTAATACCTTATCCAATTTTTCATCGGTTACGCTAACAAGTTCTTCTCTTAAAATTGGGCTTATTTTATCCCAATCTTTCTTGTAATCTTCCAAGGTTGGGTAAATAGCATCATCCTGTATACCCTTATGGTCTTTGAAAAGTTCATCGGCATCAGATTTTAAATCTTGGCCAAAAATCTTTACCAACTCATATCTTTCTTGAATTAAACTACC
>SEBM01000709.1 GCA_004296145.1 Flavobacterium sp. | reverse complement strand
GTTGTAAATTATAAATGTGTTTTATATTTGCTATGTAAAAATGATATAGGAATATTTTAGATGAAAGAATTAAGTCAAATTGACAGAATACGAGAAAAGCTGATTGAAGCAAAAAATACAGACCTGGATTTGAAAATATTTGGTGCAGATAGTCATAAATATACAGTTGGAAAAACGGTTACATTAGCTGAAATTTCGCAATTTGAAAAAGATTTTGAGATAGAACTTCCTGAAAGTTATAAAACATTTTTACTGCATATTGGAAATGGAGGAGTGAGTTATAATTCATCTTGTGCAGGACCATTTTATGGTATTTATCCATTAGGGAAAAATACAAATGAATTATTTGATGAAACATATTATCTAAAGGCAAATTGTATTTTATATCCTAAAATGTCCGATGAGTATTGGGAAAGCTTAACACAGGCAATTGATGAAGAAGATATTTCTGATGACGATTACGAAAAAGAATTAGGGAAAATCTTTTCGGGTATTTTGCCTCTTGGTTCACAAGGCTGTTCTTATATACACGGACTGGTTTTAAATGGGGAATATAAAGGAAAAGTTGTCAATATTGATATTGACAGGCAAAAACCTAAATTTACTTTTGAGGCCACATTTTTAGATTGGTATGAAAGATGGCTTGATGAAGTGATTTCAGGTGATTTGATTATTGATACTCCAAGTTGGTTTGGATATGGTATGGGAGGTTCTTCTAAAGATCTTTTAGAGACTTATTATTCTGCGGTGGAATTTGATGTTAAAAAAGATTGTCTGTATGCTATTTTAAAAAAAGCAAACCTTGATATTGAAATTTTGAATCTCATTGAAGAACAATATAAAACAAGCTCTGGCGAACTCAAAGAGATTTTTCTTCAAATCCTGACCAAATTTGATTATGAAAGAGCGCATAATTACTTAACTGAATATACAAGAGAAAATTTACTGGCTGTTTTTCAGTTTGTTTTTTGGTATGCAAAAGATAAAAGCGCTGATTGGCTGGAAGTAATTAAGAAAAATATCTCCAGAATAGATGATGATGAGACGTTTTCTTTTTGCACTTATTTATTGAAAGAAATGGATATTGATTACAGCTTTGTAATAATCCCGTTCACGTTACATGAAAATGAAAAAATCAGGATTAGTGCATATTATTCTCTTGGTTTATTAAAGAATAAACATGATCATCTTGAAGTTTTTATACAAGGTTTAAATGACAGTGCAAACAGGGTAATTCACATCACACTGCAAGCTTTAAAAGGAATAAAACATGAAAAGCTTTTAATTCATTATAAAAACATTGCAGAACGATTTCCAAAAGAACAAGATTATATTTTGGTAAATCTGAATCATAGACTTGAAGAATTTGGTTTGTCAACAGCAAAAATAAAAAACCTTAATATTGATAATTTTAAGATGCCGAATACTAAAAAGAAATGGCATCAGTTCTGGAAGAAATAAGATTTAAAATTTCTCCAGATTCTTACGATTATGTTTACGCTTATAATGCGTTTGTTTTAAATGATCCTGATCTTCAGAAATAATACTTATTGTGCCGTCGATTTCTAACATAGCCAGTTTTACATTTTTAAAGAATTCAACGCCATGTTCACGCATTGCTTCCTTTAATTCTTCATCAGAAATATCCAATTTACTTAAGGCTTTAAAATCTAATTTTCCGTCATGAATTAAGATTTCAGGTTTGTCTAATAGTAAATCACCAACAATTTTGTATTTGCGGGTTATTTTTTTAATTATAAAATTAATTATAAACAAAACCAAAGCTGCAATCAAACCTCCAATTAAACTTGTATCAGGACCAACCATAG
>SEBM01000708.1 GCA_004296145.1 Flavobacterium sp. | reverse complement strand
TTTTGCGCAAAAGGTACGCTAGGAGACCGACTTTTACGTGGCGACCCTATCATCCGTTTACGAAATAGAGATTTAATGGTTTATGCTTCCATCAAAAAAACTGACCTATTAAGTGGACATGGAGACCATCAAGATTTGGTTGAGACAGTTAAGAATCAAAATTTGACCAAGTTGAAGAGAGTTTTCTTGGTTCATGGTGAAACAAAAAGCATGGAATTATTATCTACTGCCTTAAAAGACGAAGGCTATAATGTAACTATTCCAGAAAAAGGTGGAGTATTTGAACTTTAAACGACTAAAAACACGTTAAATTTTGCATTTCTAATGGGTTGGCCTTTTATCGAAAGTGTTTCGCCTTTGTAATCTCTTAGTGGTTTGATCACAAATGGCTCTTCAGATTTATCATATTCTTCGAAAGCAATTTTCAATCTATCGATGTATGTATCAGCGTTTACTTTCCACTTTTTATCCTTGTACCAAAAATAAGCGAAGGTATTTCTAGTGCCACCTTGCATTTTACCATCCAATCTGATATAACCAATGTTAGCTTTTTTTAAAGGCTCAACCGCTTTTTTATAAAATGTTTTAAAGTCTTTAAATTCTGGAATTGTATTCGTCTCGCTCATTTGTTTGAATTTCGTGCAATTTACATCATTTACCTTTCAAATAAAATTAAGAGTTATATAGAAAGGCTTAATAATTTAAAAAATACCAATAAATGATTTGGAAAACGAAGCTTCTACATTATGGCTGGCTGTAGTCCTGCCATTCGCTGTAGCACTCATTGAAATAGTTCGGGGCTGTAGCTTCTGTCAGGTTTAACAACAACGTTTCTGCACCTAGCAAACTGCAAGTTTTGCACAGGTTTTGCGCTTCTAATCATTTTATGAAGCGAAATTCAAATCATTCTTTTGTTTTCTCTTAAGTATTAATGAACTGATAAGTGTAACGATTATTCCGAAAGGCAAAATTTCCATATAAGTTAGTAAAACTACCATAATCGGGCTTTTATAAAGGTCTTTCATGTTGTTAATACCAGCAATTTGCTGGTTCATTTCTGTACTGGTTAGCTCTTTATTTAGTTTTATCTTTTCGATACTTTGGGCAGTCATCACTTCCATAAAATCGGGCATAAAATTATAGTAGGCGATTAACCAAGTAATTACATACATCGTAGAGGCAATAAACGAAATCGATAATCCTATTTGCAATGCTTTCCCGAAGGTGATATTTCCGTTATTGAACTTATCCCGGTAATTTTTTATCCCAACAAAAACGAAAATGAAAGCCAATATCATTACGGTAAAACCTAATACCATATTGCCTTCAAAATCTTGCTTGCTATAGCAAATTGCAGTTATGGATATTAACCCACTTACGATAAGGCCTGAGATTAGACCGAAAATTAAAATGTTCTTTTTCATCTTTTGATAATTTAGTTTATGAACACAAAGTAGCCTTAAGCCAAATTAATTCCATTCATACTTTAGTATGATTTGATAAAAAAAGGCCTAGATTAATACTAAAGTATGAAATCAGTAAGAGATGATGGATAAGTTTTTTGCTAGTTCTATTGCTTGTGTTCGGCGTTTTACATCCATCTTTTCAAAGATTCTGCTTATGTGCGTTTTGATGGTATTTAAGGAGATAAATAATTTGTCGGCGATTTCTTGATTACTAAGGCCATTTGCCATTAGTTCCAATACTTCTATTTCTCTATCGCTTAATCCTAAATTATCAGCAGCTGCTCTATTGAATTTAAATTCATCAACTCTGTTTATGAAAACTTCTTTTTCAATTATTCTAGTTTCAATTTTAGGTTTAGCCAGCTTTAATGCTAA
>SEBM01000139.1 GCA_004296145.1 Flavobacterium sp. | reverse complement strand
TTATAATAACGTCTCTCAAAGACAATCTTCAAGAGACGTCATGGTTATTTATAGAATTGTAAAACTGTGTGTATATGCCGGAACACTTGCACTTAAATTAATTTCTGCATTTACGTTCTTATTGTCTACGTCACCAGAAAATTTGAAACTGTTGTCCCAATAATTATCTGTTACAGATAACATGTACCAGTAAGATGCTGGACTATTAGCATCAGGTCTGTTGTTATCTCTGTTTATACTACCGAACCATTCTGCACTTGTTGTTGTACCATTTACAACTGTAAACTTAAACTTATAACGCTCGTCTCTTCCCCATGATTCTTGTTTAAATTCTATTTTTTTATTAGCCGCTTTCCAGATACCACCGCCTGCATAAGCGTATTCAAACATATACTCACCACGTGGAGGGAACCATAATTCTATTTTACTAATTTCTGTAAAAGTTGTTCCTCCATTACTAAAATCAACTACAATTCTATAGACTTTACTATCTCCTGAGTAAGTTGTTTCACCATCTTGTTTTAATTTACCATCATTTATAGAGAAAACTTCAGGAGTAGCATTTTTTCTTGTGATGAATTTGTAAGTACCTGCGCTTAGTTTAGTGTAAATTTCAAATCTCGTAGCATCTATCTTTTTAAATGACTGTGCATCAGCAATTTTAGTTCCTGTTTCTGAACCTGTACCAGTAATAAACAATTGATCAGGAGTCATGAATCCGCTTGGTGTTAACACTTCAAAAATATTAGAAACTGGTGATTTTTGAATGTTAATACCTTTAGAAGAATGAACAGTCCACTTTAATTTTCCAACAGTTTCAGAAGGTATACCTGCTAATATTGCAATTTTATTCAAATCTGAAAAAGTAAGTGTAAGTGTTTTTTGAAACCCGTTTCCATCAGAAGGAATTGTGTAAATTGGCTTAGAGAAATCTCCATTTTCCTTATCAAATACTACATCATAAAGTACAACTCCGTTATCTTCTGCTTTAGCTCCTTCCCATTCGAAAACAGCTGAACCACTCTCTGCGTTAAGATCAAAGAACCTGTTATTTGCCGGTGAATAAAGAGCATTTACGGGGCTTACATTTGTATGACTCAATTCGTCATTATCGCAGCTTACAAGAAATACTGCACATAGTATAAATACTAATTTTAAATATATATTTTTCATGTTTTTATTTATTAGGTTAGTTAGTTTTACCAGTTTGGATTTTGAGATAAATTAGTGTTAATCAAACGCTCATCTCTAGGTATTGGCCATAAATAATGTTTTTCAGGATCAAAAGTTCTTAAATTTACTCTTAAGTAACCATTATCTATAGATGAGATACCGAATTTTGCTCCGTGTGCGTATCCGTTTAAAACATCTTCTGCTATTTTCCATCTTCTGATATCAAAGATTCTTAAGCCTTCCATACCAAATTCTACACGACGCTCATTTCTGATAACTTCTTTAAGTCCCGCTTGTCCTAATGCACTATTATAAGCTAAAGCACCCGCATCTGTAAATCCTGCACGAGATCTTAGCGCTCTGATAGTCTGATCCCAAACAGTACTATTCATTTGGTTTAATTCATTTTTAGCTTCTGCATACATTAGTAAAATATCGGCATATCTAAACAGCATAAGATTGATTGAAGATTTTAAATCTGTTTCATGTTGCACATCATAATATTTACGGGTAAAATATCCAGTTGGTGTTGAAGAAGATCCCGCTGCATATTCATCTGGATGAGCAGCAGTTGGAGAAGATCCAGGTTTGATATAAATAGTATGTGAACCATCTTTATCTTTCCAATTATATTGATCGTATACAACTGTGTAAGTAAGCCTTGGGTCTCTATTAACATATGGATTGTTTTCGTTGTAACCAGAACCGGTTTCATTGATTTTCTTTCCATTTAACATTAAGTAACTATCAACTAATTCCTGTGTTGGAGACAGTGCGTTCAACCTTGCACCAACTGATAATGGAGCCATGTCAAAAAATTCACCCCATGTTCTATTTGTAGGTACATATTGTAAACTCAAAACATCTTCGCTATTGAATTCATTTTGCTGTTGAAAAAGACCTTCATATGAAGGGAATAAACTATATTGTCCATAATTCATCGCCATAAATTGTTGTGTTACCTGCACAACATCTTCCCATCTTCCTTCATATAAAAGAACACGTGCTTTTAAAGCAGCAGCGGCCCCGACTGTAATTCTTCCTTTTCCTTCATCATCAATAATCTCATTGTTTTTTTGTAATGCCGGCATTATGGCATCAATTTCATTTAATATAAATTGAACTACTTGTGCATGTGAAGTTCGTGTAACTGTTGTTGCCTCTATCAGCGTTGGATCTTTTTGCAAAAGAGGAATATCTCCAAACCAAGTTGTTAACTGAAAATGTTGGAATGCTCTAAGAAAACGGGCTTCTGCTTTCATTCTTGCTATTACAGCAGGATCAGCATTAGGCACTCTGTCAATATTTTCTAATAAAATATTACAGGATTTAATACCAGAATACCTATCGTTCCATTCTCTTTTTATTCTTGCTAATGAAGGATCGTAAAGTCCGGCTGCAATAGAAGCTGCTCCTGCATTATCCCCTCTTCCGTTATAAGCATTATCAGACAATCCTTCATTATAAAAGAAAAATTCACTGTTCTGCATTTGTGAGTATGCTGTATTTAGCATCATTTGGGCTTTTTGTGGACTTGTCCAGTAATTGGAATCCGTAAATCGGTCTTCTGGTGACTGGTCCAGATCTTCACAACTTACCAATAGTAAGCATACTAACGGTATGAATTTTATGTTTTTAAATATATTTTTCATTTTGATTTTTTTTTAGAAGCTGATATCAATACCCATTCCGTAATACACCTGCGTTGGAAAAGCTCTTCCGCTGTTAGCACCTGTAGTCGACATGCTATTGTTGAACTCAGAAAGTTCGGGATCAACAAATTTAACTTTGGATAGCGTCAGTAAATTTTGTCCGGAAACATATACACGGAAATTACTCATACCTATACTTTCAGCTACATCTTTTGATAATGTATATCCAATCTGAACATTTTTAAGTCTTGCATAAGCACCGTCATACAAATACATATCAGAACCATTTCTGAAGTTGTTTGAATTTGATTGTGTACCATTGTTTGCCAGTCTAGGATATCTTGCATCCGGATTTTGAGGAGTCCAGTAATCTAACTGATGTGTGTACATTGTCATACCATAGTTGTAGTGAAAAGGCTCAACAAGTTCTCCCCTGATCATCATTGTTCTTTTTCCTACTCCTTGTATAAACAAGCTTAAGTCAAAATTCTTATAATCAATATTGTAGGTTACTCCAAAAGTATATCTTGGAAAAGGGTTTCCAAAGATAAATTTATCCTTGTCATCAATTTTTCCATCTTTATTAAGGTCAACATAACGGTTGTCCCCTGGCACTACGGTAATTCCTGAAGGAACAGCTGCCCCCTGAATTTCTTCAATGCTTTGGAAAATTCCATCTCTTTTTAAACCAACATAAGAATTAAAAGGAAGTCCTTCGCGAAGAATAACCTGAAGCTCTTCTATAGTTGTTAATTTCTCCTGTCCGTTGTTATAGTCAAGAACTTTATTTTTAGAGTCGCCAATGTTTAAAGTTAAACTTTGATTTACTGCTTTCCCTTTGTGTCTATATGTTGCACTAATTTCCCATCCTCTGTTGCCTACTTTTGCAGAATTAAAATCAGGAAGGGTTGTTCCAAAAACGCCAGGTACCTGAGGCGGAACAAGAATGTCTGATGTTACTTTATCAAAGAAATCAAATGATACCGACAAAGCTCCTTTAAAGAAATCTGCATCAAGTCCAGCATTAAAAGTAGCAGCTTTTTCCCACTGAAGATCAGCATTTGCAAATTTAAACCCTGTACCACTTACAATTTCGTTTCCAAATCCGTAAGTATTTTGCATAGCAAAGTATGTCGTCTGATATTGATAATTGTTTACATTTTGATTTCCAACAAGTCCATATGAAGATCTAATTTTAATGTTACCAACATTATTGCTGTAGCTATCCATAAAGCTTTCTTTTGTTAAAGCATATCCTAAAGTAGCAGACGGGAAGAATCCCCAACGAATTTCATCTCTGAATTTTGAAGAACCATCATATCTGAAACTAACTTCTGCAAAATATTTCTCTTTGAAATCGTAAGATGCACGACCAAACAAAGAGTTAAGACTGTTTTTAGGAGAAGCAGTATTCCCATTAAAATCTGTTCCGTTTGAGTTATAAGACCCCGGTTCAATAACTGTTCCTGTCCCTGGTATACCCAAATCCGGATCCGTAAGTCTTTTATGTATAGCAACTCGTCTTTCAGAGTGATTTTCATTTGAAACACCAATTAATGCACCAACATTATGGTTACCAAATAACTTATTATATTCTACCATAAATTGTGTATTCAAGTCAAGACTTTTGTTGGTTTCATCTCTGGTATTTCGGTCAGCACCATAAACTCCACCTGGTGAAAAATGAACTTCTTTAACTCTTCCAAACATACTTCCATTCCATAAACGTCCTCCGAAAACTCCTTTAACTTTTAAAGAATTTGTTATCTTAAATTCAGCATTTAAAGCTCCAAAAAGATCATCATTATCGTATTTTCTAAAACCACCCTCCTCTAATATACCTAAGGAATTAAATTGTTGTAATACATCATTTGTCAGATAATTTCCATTTTCATCTTTCTGCTTATAATATAATGGAACCCTAAATGCATCCACCATCAATGTACTTGTGTTTGATGAGTGGTCGTTCATTATTTGTTTTGAATAAGCCATAGTTGACGTTAACTTAAACTTACCATATTCATTAGTAAGGTTCATTCTGAAGTTATAACGTTCCATACCTTTCGTCGGTCCAACAAAAGTGCTTCCCTGATTGACATATCCTAAAGAAACTAAATACGTAGAATTATCAGTACCTCCGGAAATTGAAATATTTTGATTTAACTGAGCAGCAGGTTTTACAATTTCTTTCGCAAACCATTCCGTATCACCTTTTGCTTTTAAGTCTGCAATTTGTGCTGCTGTAAAAACGGGTGATGTCTGAGCAGAATTAAATGCAGCTTCATTTCTTAGCATGGCATTTTCATAACCATGAACTGGCTCAGTGAAGAATTTTGGCGTATTAAAACCCGTAAGACTGCTGTATTGAATAGACATTGGTTTATTCTTACTTCCTTTTTTAGTTGTAATAAGAACTACACCATTACTTGCTCTTGATCCGTAAATGGCAGAACTACCCGCATCTTTTAATACAGATACACTTTCTATATCTGCAGGATTTAGCGAATTAATATCTCCACCAACTATACCATCTATAACAATCAACGGACTATTATTTCCTAAAGTACTGACACCACGAATATTAAGATTAATACCCGCACCCGGCTCCGAGTTAGTTTGCTGAATAATTAAACTCGGTGCTTTACCCTGCAAAGCAAGCGTTGCGTTTACATTTGGTCTTCCTTTAAAAGCTTCGTTAGTCACCTGATCAATAGCTCCGGTTACTTTTCTTTTCTTTTGAGTTCCGTAACCAACTACCACAACTTCATCTAAAGTGGAAACGTCCAGATCCATAGATACATTGACGGTACTTCTGTTATTAACTTTTACTTCTACTGGCTTGTAACCGATCATCGTAAATCTTAAAGTAGCGCTGCCGTTTTTTAAACTTATCGAATAACGACCGTCAAAATCTGCATTAACTCCATTTTTTGGCTCACTTACATCAATAACAGATACACCTGGCAGTGATAAATTATCTGATGCTGAAGTAATAACTCCCGTGACCTGAATTTTTTGACTTTGGGCATCTGCATAAATGCATCCGCCCAAAAAGAGAATACCTGTAAGGAAGAAGCGCATAAGAAGTATTCTTTTCCTTCTGCAATTTGATTGTTTCATAAAATTTATTTTGGTTAGTTATTATTAAATCAACCATTGAAAAATTTCAAAAACATGTTTTTTAAGCTCACAAAACAGTAATTGAATTTTAGATTAAGAAGTCAGGTTTTTTATGTCAGATTCAGGGTCCTGTATTACCCTAAACCTTTTATGCAAAACCATTCAATGATTAATTCAAAGCAAACATACTAAAACGTTTTAGTAAAAAAAAATTTATTTTACTAAATATAATTTTAATGTTAATTTTGTAAATTATGCATTTATTTGTCTTAATATTTTGAAGATAACGCAACGAATCAGAACGAAAACGTTGTATATACTGTTAAAAAAATTAACTAAAAAAAACGTTAATTTGAAGTTTTGTACGAAGCTTGTAAGAAGTTTAAGTAAAAAGATAAAAAAAAATCTGAGAATCGATTAAAGCGTCGATACTCAGATTATTATGGATTTATTAGAAGTTAAATATGAACTATAAAAATTCGTAATTCAAGCTATTTTAGTAATGATGATTCACGAATAATCAACTCTGTTTTTAACATGATTTTTTGATTAATTTCACTGCCTTCTTTCTTTTTTAAAAGCGGCAACATCAAATCCATCAATTTTGTGCTTATTTCTTCCAAAGGCTGCGAAACAGATGTAATAGACGGATCGTATATTTTGAACATGTCATTATCATCAAAAGCAATAATTCCTAAATCTTTGACCAGTTTTGGATTGTGTTCTTTAAAAACTTCTAAACCACTTTGAGCAAGATAGTTAGTAGCAAAAAATACCGCATCCAGATTTGGATTTTCTTTTAGGAATTTATAAACATATTCCTTCCCTTTTCCTTTTATAATTTCATTAAATGGAATCTGAAGTGTATTGGGTTTTAAACCCATTTCTGTAACTGCTTTTTCATATCCGGAAAGTCGTCCTTTCATCTGGCTCTGATCTGAAGCAGTGGTGATAAAACCTATATTGGTAAATTTATTTTGTATCAAATGTTTTGTCGCATCAAAAGACGCCTGCACATTATCTATGACAACCGTGTTACAATCCAGTTCTTCAAAAAATCTATCAAGAAGCACAACAGGAATATGATCCTGGATCAACTCTTCTATAGTTCCTTTTATTCCCGGAGACGGTACAATAATAAAACCGTCAACCTGGCGGTATTTGAATAAATTGATTAATTCGTTTGATTTTTCGTCGTCATTTTCGTTACTGCAAAAAATAACTTTATAGCCTTTTTCGTAAGCGATGTCTTCAAAAATACGGGCCAGTTTTGAGAAGAAATTATTAGAAATATCTTCAACCATAAAAACAAGGATTTTTGACTTTCCCGTTCTAAGGCTTTGTGCAATTTGATTTGGCCTGTAATTAATTAATTTTGCATAATCTAAAACCTTCTTCGTAAGTTCTTTAGAAATGTGTTTTTCTTTTGCTTTACCATTCAAAACAAAAGAAACAGTCGTAACCGATATTTTTAGTTCTTCTGCGATATTCCTAATAGAAACAGGTTTTTTTTTCATTTGAGAATTATTTATACTTTAAAACCTACAATTTTTGTTCAAATATAGTAAAGTTTTGTTGTTTCTAAATTTTGGAATTCAAATTAGTGTGTTTTAAACGTTTACAAAAGAAATCTTCAAAACCGGCTTCTTTAAAATTCTCTAATTCGCTTCAGAATTTATCATTAATAAATTAAAAATACGGAAGCTCTTCTTTTATCTTTTCCCAAAATGATTCATTAAAAAGATAACTTGAACCTACTATACTGGTTTCTTCAGTATTATCAACAATACTTATCGTTAACTGGATATTTTTCTTTTTGAAATTTTCTTCAAGATCAGCTAAAAACAAACGATGCGATTTTGCAATATTTCCTCCAATAACCAACAAATCAGCATTAAAATCAACAATATAAGGCGCTAAAAAATCTGCTAGATTGGCAGCAAAACCCTTGAAAATTTTTGCTGTTGAATAATTTTCAATACTGGCAATTTCCTTCACTCCGTCGGTCAGTTTCTCACCGGTACTTTTTTCATATTCGTTTAAAAACCATCTTGTTGAAAAACAATTATCTGCAATATCGTTATTAAATTTCTTATCCCACAAACAGCCGTTGTGCGGTACATTATCTCCTTGCGTAACAGGAAGTTTATTATCTAAAAACGCAGCTCCAAAACCTGTTCCCAATGTGATGGCAACAACTCTGTCGTTCTCAAGTTTTTGTTCTTGTTTCAAAGCGCCTCCAACGCCAAAACAACTTGCGTCATTCAGGAATCTAAAACTTACATTTTCGGTATTTAAATATTTTCCAAGTTCATCAGAAACAGAAACATTATATAAAGATTCATATTTATCATTTCCTTCAAACATAGCGATTCCCGTTTGATACTGGAAAGGGCCGGGCATAGAGAACGCGATTCCGATATTTTCATTCATTCTGAATCCGGAAGCTTTCTGAACAACATCAATTGTATTGTTAATTATCTCTGCCCATTTTTCTAAAATAACTTCTTTGGAAGCTTTACTATTCACCGGGCCACAAAAATAAGTTCCCTCAATTATTGTATAATTATCGCTGTTTATTGCTGCACTGCTTATATGACTTCCACCAATATCTACACCTACTATTATTGACATCTATTCATTATTTTAGTTGTTATTTTTAAT
>SEBM01000707.1 GCA_004296145.1 Flavobacterium sp. | reverse complement strand
ACTTATATTCTTGATGAAACATTATTGGCTTCAGGCGGACAGCGCTTTTTAAATTACATTTTAGATTTTGTATTTGTTATCCTGATATTTGTAATGTTATGTATGTTTGCGGGTATTCTGATAGGTTTATTTGGTTTAACCGGCCTTAGGGATTGGATGGGTGCTTTAGGCGATTTAGGATGGAATGTTGTATTAATGACTATATATTTATCTTATTTTTTTATTACAGAAGGCATCTTTGGAAGATCAATAGGTAAGCTAATTACAGGAACAGTTTTGGTTGATGAAAATGGAGAAAAACCAGATTTTGGAACCGTTGTAAAAAGATCTTTTTCTCGTCTGATCCCTTTTGATAATTTCTCTTATTTAGGAAGCAGAGGTTGGCATGATTCTATTTCTGATACTTATGTTGTAAATAAAAAAGCGTTAGAAGAAGAAGTAAAATTGTTTCATGAAATGAAATTAATCGGGGTTGAGCAAACTGAGTTGTAAAAGACTATTCATTTTAGGATACAAATTCCATTTAATATATTTTAATAAATATTCTATTTTCACCAAAACATAATCACCAAAACAAAACCAATTACACATGAGCAATTCTACTTACATTCTCGATGACGCATTAGTGGTTAAAGGCGGTCAGCGATTTCTTCATTATCTTTTAGATAACATTTTTATCTTGTTAACCATATTTATTCTGGGTTTCTTTGTTGCATTTTTTGCCGAAATTTTTGATTTGACAGGTTTGCAACTCTGGCAGGATAATATTGGAGATCTTGAAGGAAGAATAATTTTTATTTTCATTACAATATTCTATTATACGTTGACCGAAGGTATTTTTGGCAGATCTGTGGCAAAACTTATTACAGGAACAATAGTTGTTGATGAAAATGGAGAAAAACCGGAGCTTGGTACTATTCTCAAAAGAACATTATGCAGGATAATTCCTTTTGACGGACTTTCTTTTTTAGGATCAGGAAGAGGATGGCATGATTCAATGTCGGATACTTATGTGGTAAACAAAAAAGCCTTAGAAGAAAATGTAAAATTATTTCACGAACTTAGATTAATAGGTGTAGAGCAAACAGAATCATAAAAAAAACATTATTTTTTAATCTTCACTTATTTTCACGTAATCTAAAATCTATCCGGTACCGAGGTTTCGGAATAGAATTTACATTATTTTAAGTTAATTATATAAATGCGATTTTTGATAGTCAGTTACTATTGAAAATCGTTTTTTTTATTATTCTTTTTTCGGGAAAAAATATATTTTTGTCAGTGTTGACTCATAAATAATTTCTATAAAATAAATGAAGAAAATCAATTTGAATAATCCTGTCTATATTCTGGAAAAGAAATTATTAGCTTCTGATCGTGATCGATTTTTTAATTGTGTTATTGATTTTGTTTTTATTCTTTTTTTAATATTTATTGTTTCACTTCTAATTGGAATTATAGGAATGATTTTTCAATGGGATATCTTTAGAATGTGGGAAGAAACGATCATTGATCTTGGAGGCGTGGTGACTTACTTTTCTTTTTCAATGCTTTATTATTTGGTTTTTGAGGTTTTTTTTGGCAGAACTATTGGAAAATTCATTACAGGTAGTATTGTAGTAAATGAAAATGGTTTAAAACCTGGTTTTGGAATTATTTGTCTAAGAACTTTATACAGGTTAATTCCTTTTGATCCACTATCTTTTTTAACAATGTCAGGAAGAATATGGCATGATTCTTTTTCTAAGACTTATGTTGTGGAAAAAAAAGACTTAAAAAATGATATGGAGTTATTTTATGAATTGAATTTAATTGGGAAAAAAGAAGTTAACGAATAGATTAAAT
>SEBM01000138.1 GCA_004296145.1 Flavobacterium sp. | reverse complement strand
GGTGATCTCCATGCCCGGCATGCCATAAATGTGCAGGCAGCAGATGTCTCGTCATTGCACTGTAGCTGTTTTGAGATATCCTTCAGGGATTCTCCGTGAGCAACCAATTCTAAGCAGGTAAAGATTGTAGCTCTAAGAGGAAAGAAAATGTCTTTTTCATATTTTGATTTTTTTATGTATTACGATATGTTTTATCTAAATAGACATGTCAAATGAAAAATGATGCAAGTAAAAAAATGATTCGTAAATGTATAATCTTTGTTATTGAATTCGCTTCCAAATCCATAATTGAAACCAATTGCAAAATTGCTTTTTAATTCCTGTGCATTTACTTTTAATGCGATTGAAAAAATTATTAAAACGAACAGTAGATTCTTTTTCATAAATACTTTTATAGCCTTAAATATAGCACAAAAAAAAGATCCGGTTTTCACCGGATCTTTTTATATATACTAAGGTTTTAATTATGCCTTATTATGTTTGTCTTCAATTGTATGTTTATCATCACTAGAGATTGTATCTACCAATACTGGTGTAGCAATAAATAATGAAGAATAAGTTCCTACAACGATACCAACTAACATTGCGAAGATAAATCCTCTGATTGATTCTCCACCGAAGATAAACATTGTTAATAATACAATGATCATCATTAATGAAGTATTCAATGTTCTTGATAATGTAGTATTAATAGAAGCATTTACGATATCTTCAAAAGATCCTTTACGGTTTCCGATGATAAACTCTCTGATTCTGTCAAATACAATTACAGTATCATTCATTGAGTAACCAATTACAGTAAGAATCGCAGCGATAAAGTGCTGATCCATTTCCATGTGGAAAGGCATGAATTTATAACATAAAGAGTAAATACCTAATACAAAGATTACGTCATGCGCAACAGCTGCAATCGCACCTAATGAATATTGCCATTTACGGAAAGAAACCATTAAGTATAAGAAGATAGCTGCCATAGCACCAAGAACTGCCCAGTATGAGTTAGTTTTGATATCTTCAGAGATAGAAGCTCCAACTTTAGAAGCTTGTAATACTCCAACTTTTTTACCATCGTAAGTATTAGTAAATTTATCATAAGAAGTGTTTGGGTAATACTTAGCTAAAGCTTTGTATAATTTTTGATTCACTTCTTCATCAACTGCTACTCCATCTTCCTGGATTTTGTATTTAGTTGTAATTTTTAACTGATCATCATCACCTAAAATTTTAGCTTCAACAGGAGTTCCGAAAGCAGTAGATAATTCATCTGAAATTACAGTTGCATCAACTGGTTTTTCAAATTTAACCTGGAAAGTTCTTCCTCCAACAAAGTCAACACCCTGATCTAATCCGTTACCGAAAAAGATAGAAACCAAACTTACTACTACTACAATAGAAGAGAAGATATAAGTGAATTTTTTAATTTTGATAAAATCAAAGTGGAAATTAGTAAACCAGTTTTTAGTAATATTTGTAGAGAAAGTTAAATCAGCTTTTCCTGCAATATTTCTGTCAATAAAGATTCTCGCAATAAAGATTGAAGTAAACATAGAAGTTATGATACCAATAAGCAATGTTAAAGCGAAACCTTTAATTGGTCCTGTTCCGAAAATAAATAAGATCGCTCCAGTTAAAACGTGAGTAACGTTTGCATCAATAATAGAACGCATTGCACCATGCCATCCGTAAGATGTAGATACTGCTTCTGCTAATGATTTACCTTCACGTAATTCTTCTTTCGCTCTTTCAAATATAATGATGTTAGCATCTACCGCCGTACCTAATGTTAATACGATACCTGCAATACCTGGCAATGTTAATACAAAACCAAAACTAGCCATAATTCCGAATAAGAAAAGTAAGTTTAATAATAAGGCAAGATTAGCATACCAACCTGCTTTACCATAATAGAATACCATCCATAAACAAACTAATAAAAACCCTAATACAGAAGAAACTGTACCTGCATCAATTGCAGCCTGACCTAAAGATGGTCCTACAACAGTTGATTGGACAATATCTGCAGAAGCCGGTAATTTACCTGCATTCAATACGTTTGCTAAATCTTTAGTTTCAGCTACATCAAAAGAACCTGTAATTTCAGATCTTCCTCCTGCAATTGGTCCACTAGTAACACCTGGTGCAGAATAAACGATATCATCTAAAACAATAGCGATATAACTTTTTTGAGAATAAGCTCTTCCTGTTAATTCTTCCCAAACTTTAGCTCCCTGACTGTTCATTTGCATAGAAACAGCTGGTTTACCCATTTGGTCAAAAGTATCTTTTGCATCAGTTACAAAACCACCGTTCATTGCCGGAGTATTGTCTCTGTTACCTTTTAAAGCATATAATTCAACAACTTCAATATCTTTTGCTTTTGGATCTTTTGTAGTAGCTCCAGAGATTGTAGTTGGTTTACTCCATACAAATTTTGCATAATGCTGATCTGCAGCCAATAAGACTTTAATTTCTGGTCTTTTAAGATAAGAGTTGATTACTGCTGTATCTTTTGGAGCAAAATAACCTAAAATTGGTCCACCACCCTGCATAACGATTTTGTCAAACAATGGGTTGTTTCCTTTTTTAGCTTCTGTTGAATCTTTAGTGTCAGTTAATAAAGCATTCAATGAATCTTTAGCAACAACTTTTGTTTCAGTTTTTTTAATTTCAGTTTTCTTTAAAGCTTCGTTTGCTGAAACTAAGAAATTACCGATTTCTTCAATTTTATAAGTTTCCCAAAACTCTAATTGAGCTTTACCACCTAATAATTTTTTAATCCTGTCAACATCTTTAGCACCTGGAAGTTCTACTAAGATTCTTCCTGTTGCTCCAAGTTTTTGGATGTTTGGTTGCGTTACACCAAATTTATCGATACGCTCTCTTAGTACTTTGTAAGCACTTTCGATAGACTCATCAACTTTTTTTCTAATTACTTTTTGTGCTTGCGCATCAGTCATTTCAAAAGCAATTCCGCCTTCACCTTGCAAGTTTCTGTTTGCGAAGATTTCTGGAGAAGCTAATTTTGTTGTACCGTTTGCATTTGCATCAAAAGCCTCAAAAAATTTATCTAAATAAGATTTATTTCCTTCTAAATTTGCAGTCGCATCAGCTAATGATTTATTAAAAACCGGATTTTTAGAATTATTTGCTAATCCTTTTAAAACGTCTTTAATAGAAATCTGAAGAATAACGTTGATTCCTCCTTCTAAGTCAAGACCTTTGTTGATTTGCTTGTTTTTTACTTCATTGTAAGTAAAATCTGTAAATCCAAGATCCAGTACTTTTTCTTTACCAATAGAATCTAAATATTTTAGCTCTTTGTCAGGATTATCTCCTGCAAAAGCTTTAGCCTCACTTTTGACATTGCTTGCCAGGTAAGTGAACGAAAGTTGGTAAATACTTACCAATGCAAATAGAATTGCGAAAAATTTAATAAGTCCTTTATTCTGCATTATTACTAAAAATTAATTATGTTTTATTGTTTGTTTTTGCTTTAAAGTGCCATAAAATAAGCCCTGACAGATTTTTTTAAAACAAAAAAACTAGATCACGAATTACAACATTTTTTTTAAACCGAGCAAATATATAATTTACGAAAAGATTAACCAATTTATTTATTAATTAAATCTCAAAAAAAAGACTGCAAAAGTGCAGCCTTATCTTTTTTTTACCAATTTCATTATACTAAAATTGATTTTAGGGCATCATTCATCCCTCTAACTGCATCTGCACTTTTAGCAAATAAAGCCTTTTCCTGCTCGTTTAACTGGATATCAAGAATTTCTTCAACTCCATTTTTACCAATAATACAAGGTACACCTATACAAATATCATTTTGACCATATTCTCCTTCTACAAAAACAGAACATGCAATCATTTTCTTCTGATCATTTAAAATACTGTCTACCAGATAAGCTACAGAAGCCCCAGGCGCATACCACGCAGAAGTTCCTAACAGACCTGTAAGAGTTGCTCCGCCTACCATAGTGTCAGCAGCTACTTTTTGCAATACTTCTTCTGAAAGAAATTCTGTTACCGGAATACCATTATAAGAAGCCAGGCGCGTTAACGGAATCATGGTTGTATCACCATGCCCGCCAATTACCATTGCAGAAATATCATTTGCCGGTTTATCTAAAGCCAAAGATAAATACGTTCTGAAACGAGAACTATCTAAAGCTCCTCCCATACCAATAATTCTGTTTTTTGGCAATCCTGTCGATTTTAGGGCCAAATACGTCATCGTATCCATTGGGTTAGAAACAACAACGATAATGGTATCTGGAGAATATTTTAAGACATTTTCAGCAACTGTTTTTACAATTCCTGCATTTATACCTATTAATTCTTCTCTTGTCATTCCTGGTTTTCTCGGAATTCCTGATGTAATTACTACTACATCACTTCCTGCAGTTTTAGAATAATCGTTGGTTACTCCGGATACTTTGGTATTAAAACCTGTATTTGTAGCACATTGTGTAATATCCAATGCTTTCCCTTCGGCAAAACCTTCTTTAATATCCAACAATACTACTTCGCTTGCTATTCCTCTATAAGAAATAACGTCTGCACATGTAGCTCCAACATTTCCTGCTCCTACAATGGTAACTTTCATATTTTTTATTTTATCGGTTATTAATATTTGTCTATTCCTTAAAAAGACAATTCGTTTAATTGTCTAGTAAATTTAAACAATTAAACGAATTGGAATTATTAATTTTATAATTTATGCGTCAATATTTGCATAAACTGCATTTTTCTCGATAAATTCTCTACGTGGCGGTACTTCGTCACCCATCAACATAGAAAAAACTCTGTCAGCTTCAGCTAAACTATCAATTGTTACCTGACGCAAAGTTCTGAAATTTGGATCCATTGTAGTTTCCCATAATTGTTCCGCATTCATCTCTCCAAGACCTTTATAACGTTGAATAGCGGCACTTCCACCCATTCTTTCGTTGGCCTGATCGCGTTGAACATCATTCCATGCATATTCTTTTTTAGTTCCTTTTTTAACTAAGTATAAAGGTGGAGCTGCAATGTAAACGTGACCTTCTTCAATTAGTTCTTTCATGAAACGGAAGAAGAACGTTAATATTAAGGTAGAAATGTGACTACCATCGACATCGGCATCACACATGATGATTACTTTATGATATCTTAGTTTTTCAAGGTTTAAGGCTTTACTGTCTTCTGCCGTACCAACTGTAACTCCTAAAGCTGTAAAGATATTTCTAATCTCTTCGTTTTCGAATACTTTGTGGTGCATCGCTTTTTCAACGTTCAAAATCTTACCACGTAATGGTAAAATCGCCTGAAAGTTACGATCACGTCCTTGTTTTGCTGTTCCACCAGCCGAATCTCCCTCGACAAGGTAAACCTCACATCTTGCAGGATCCTGCTCAGAACAATCTGAAAGTTTTCCCGGCAATCCACCGCCACCCATAACGGTTTTACGTTGCACCATTTCACGTGCTTTTTTTGCAGCGTGACGGGCCTGGGCAGCCAAAATTACTTTCTGGATAATTACTCTTGCATCATTTGGATTTTCTTCCAGATAATTCTCCAGCATTTCTCCAACAGCCTGAGAAACCGGAGAAACTACTTCTCTGTTTCCTAGTTTTGTTTTTGTTTGTCCTTCAAATTGTGGTTCTGCAACTTTTACCGAAATAATAGCTGTTAATCCTTCACGGAAATCATCTCCGGCAATTTCAAACTTTAATTTATCTAACAATCCCGAAGCATCTGCATATTTTTTAAGCGTTCTTGTCAAACCACTTCTAAAACCTTGCAAGTGTGTTCCTCCTTCGTGTGTATTAATATTATTTACATAAGAAAATATATTCTCAGTATAACTTGTATTATAAATCAAGGCAACTTCTACAGGAATTTCACCTTTATCATGATCCATACTGATAACGTGTGCAATAATTGGCTCACGGTTACCATCTAAATAACGGATATATTCTTTAAGTCCTTCTGTAGAATGAAAAACTTCACTTTTAAACTCTCCTTTCTCGTCAACTTCTCTCTTATCTGTAAAAGTGATTGTAATTCCTTTATTAAGGAAAGAAAGTTCACGCATACGCGCTGATAAAGTATCATAAGAGAACTCTGTAGTTTGAGTAAAAATGGTATCATCAGGATAAAAAGTCTGACGCGTACCTCTTTTATCTGTTTCTCCGATTTGTTTTACCGGATATAATGATTTTCCTCTTTCGTATTCTTGTTCGTAGATTTTTCCTTCTCTGAAAACTGTAGATTTCATGTGAACGGAAAGGGCATTTACAACCGAAACCCCAACCCCGTGCAAACCTCCGGAAACTTTATAAGAATCTTTATCAAATTTACCTCCGGCACCAATTTTAGTCATTACAACCTCAAGTGCAGAAACGCCTTCTTTTTTATGTAAATCAACCGGGATACCACGACCATTGTCTTCGACTGTTACAGAACCATCTTCGTTAATTGCAACACCAATAGTATCACAATGTCCTCCCATCGCCTCATCAATAGAGTTATCAACAACCTCATAAACTAAATGATGCAGTCCTCGAACTCCTACATCTCCAATATACATCGATGGACGCATTCTTACGTGCTCCATTCCTTCTAATGCCTGAATACTATCTGCTGAATAATTGTTCTTCTTGATTTCTTCGCTCATATAATTTATTCTAAAATGTATTTATTGTCTAACAGGCAAATATATAAAAACGCCGCCTACTTACCAATAATTTCTGGCTTAAAGCACGTAAGTTATTAACACAAAAACGATTTAAATTTTAAAAGTGTAAAATTCTAAATTCTAAAATGAGAAAAACGCAAAAAATCCGAAACAACTAAAAATTGTTTCGGATTTAAAAAGTATCCAAATTGTAATTTGGAATTTATTTTTTTTGGAATTTACATTTTATACTGCAATTCCGGGTTTATAAAATTCAACACCTGCTTTTAAGTGAGCAGCATTGGCTCTTCCGCTCGGATCCTGATTTTCCTGCCATTTTGGAATCCATTTTCGAACAGTTTGCGCCGCGCTGACTTGTGGATAATATTTATGAAAAATAGATCGGTACAAATAAGCTTCTTTTGTTGTTGGCGAGTTGTATGGAAATTCTGCGCTTGCTTCTTCTAATTGTTTATCAGAAACCTGAGTAGCACAATATTCAATTAATTCATCAATCCAGCTATATCCTACCCCATCAGAAAATTGTTCTTTCTGACGCCATAATACTTCAGATGGCAAATATGGATTTTCCGGAGTATCAAATGCTTTTCTTAAAATATATTTCTCAATTCCGTCATACGTTTTAGGCTGTCTTTCTTCTGGTTTGATCAACATTGTTGTATCAAGGAAGTTTTTATCCAAAAACGGAATTCTGGTTTCGATACCATTTGCCATTGTTGATTTATCTGCACGCAACAAATCTGCTGTAAATAACTTCTGAACCCTTTCTATTGATTCTTTTTGAAATTCTTCTGTAGACGGAGCATTTCTAAAGTACAAATGTCCTCCAAATATTTCATCCGCGCCTTCACCCGAAAGAATTGCTTTTATACCCTGATCTGCAATAGCTTTAGATAATATAAACATCGGAACACTGGCTCTTACAGATATAATATCATAAGTTTCTATATTCTGGATTATTTTTTCTAAAAGCTCGATTCCTTCTTTTACAGAAAAATGAATTTCATGATGTTCTGTTCCCAAAAATTCCGCTGCTTTTCTGGCTACTTTATTATCAGGAGTATCCGCATTTAATCCGATTGAAAATGATTGCAATTTCTTTCCTGATTCCTTTAATAATCTTGCAGCAATTGAAGAAATCAATGAAGAATCTAAACCTCCTGAAAGCAAAACTCCAACAGGCAAATCACCCATTAAACGTTTACGAACTGCTTCCGTTAATGTTTCTCTTATTTCTTCTAACTTAAGATCGTTATTAGCTTTTTCATAATCTTCATATTCAGGTTTGTAATATTTTACAAACCCTGTTTTTGGAGTATAATAATGTCCCGGAGGAAAAGTCGAAAATGTTTTGCACTGATCTGCAATAGATTTCATCTCTGATGAGAAATAAATTCTTCCTCTTTCATCAAGACCATAATACAAAGGTTTCACGCCAAGCGGATCCCTGCTGGCAATATAATCATCACCATCAATGATTACGAAAGCCCAGTCACCGTCTAATTTATTGCAAAAATCATATCCAAATTCTTCGTACAAATGCACAATAACTTCTGAATCTGATTTTGTTCTGAAGGTATAATCTTTTAAAATTCCGTTTTTTAATTCCTGGTAATTGTAGATCTCCCCATCATGCACCATCCAGGCTTTTTGAGCTCCCTGAATAGGCTGTTTACCTGAATTTAAATCTATAATAGACAGACTTTCATGACAAATAATACTGCCATTTTCCATTATATGATAACCTCTTTCATCGGGACCCCGGTGCGACATTCTTGCAGAAAGCTCCCTCACGAGCTGCGGGTCTTTTCCTTTGCCAATAACGGCTAATATTCCAGACATACCATTCTAGTTTTTTTATTTCTAAATATTTTTAAAAGTAACCATAATATTATTTCATATTACTTTCTGAATTAGGCAGGCATTTTTGGGGAATGTCAAATAT
>SEBM01000137.1 GCA_004296145.1 Flavobacterium sp. | reverse complement strand
TTTTTATGTCCATGAACAAAAGGTTAATCATAGTCTTCCAGTATTTATTCTTCCTGGGTTTTCGCAATCCTGAACGCACTAATATGTACCTGTGGGGAGTGGCATGTATGCTGATCGCCTTCCCGATGGTTTTCTGGCTTGGTGAACTCAATCAGCGGATTCCGATGCCTGCCTCGCTCATTGAGATGGAGAAACAGGCCGCGGGTCAGATGGAAGCGTTTCTTAAGATCAGCGGACCATTCGATATTTTCATCAATATTAAAATTGGCCGTTCCGATTATGATTGCTAATCTTCTGCAGGCTGCTTATCAATTAGTTGATGCCTTTTGGGTGGGTCGTCTTGGTGAAGATGCGGTTGCGGCAGTCTCTGTAAGTACGCCCGTGATTTTCTTAACTATTGCATTGGGTACGGGATTGGCTATTGCAGGTTCAATTTTGATTGCGCAATATTATGGTGCAGGAGAGCAGGAAATGGTAAATCATGTCGCGGCGCAAACCTTACTAATGGTTATTACGGTTTCGATTGGTTTGTCGATAATTGGCTATTTACTGAGTCCTTATTTTTTGTATTTGCTAAAAGTGACTCCGCAGGTGTATAATAATGCTCTTGGTTTTATGCGCGTAGCTTTTATCGGACTTGTCTTTAGTTTTAGTTTTATGATTTTTCAGTCGGTTATGCGTGGCGTTGGGCGTGTGACTTTACCGGTTTATATTGTTTTAGGCACTGTAATCCTGAATTTTGCTTTAGATCCGTTGTTTATTTACGGATGGAATTTTATTCCGGCAATGGGGGTAAAAGGCGCTGCTTTGGCTACTTTATCAACGCAGAGTCTGGCAATTGTAATTGGTTTCGGAATTTTGTTTAAAGGAAAACATGGTATTCATTTGCAGTTAAAAGATTTTAAACCGGATTTTAAACATATCAAAAAGGCTTTTAAAATTGGTTTTCCTTCGTCTATAGAACAATCGATGCGTGCGGTTGGTCTTACGGCAATTACTTTTTTGATTGTTCATTTTGGCACAACGACTGTGGCGTCTTATGGTGCGGGTTCTAATATGATTCAGCTGATTATGATTCCGGCTTTGGGACTTTCGATGGCGATTGCTACTTTGGTAGGGCAGAATATTGGAGCCGGAAATATTGTACGTGCTGGAAAAATTGCAAAGTTTGGTGCTTTTCTGGGCTTCGGATTATTGACTTTTATTGGTGTATTAGCCTATATTCTGGCTCCGCATCTGATTGCTTTTTTTGTACCAAACGATCCTTCTGTTATTGCCGGCGGAACTGTCTTTCTTAGAATTACGTGTCTTTCGTGGGGATTTCTTGGTTTGCAAATGTGTTTACTGGGTGTTTTTAGAGCGGTTGGAAACACAACTTTGCCTATGACACTGACTTTGGTTTCGCAATGGGTTTTGCAGTTTCCTCTGGCTTATGTTTTATCGCATAATACTTCGCTTGGCAAAATCGGAATTTGGTGGGCTTTTCCGATTTCCACCATTTTAACGGCTTTGATTACGGTAATTATTTACGCTAAAGGCGACTGGAAAAAAGACCGACTCACCGGAAAAACAAATAAACTTATCAATAAAGTTGAAAAGGAAATTGTTAAGGAAGGATTTGAAGTTAAGTAAAGGTTCAAAGGTTTAAAGGTTCTGAGGTTCTGAGGTTCTGAGGTTCTGAGGTTCTGAGGCTTGAGCTTTTTAAAAGGAGATTCAAGATGCAAAGGTTTTTTCGGAGGAAATTTTTAATATTATTTCGTCATACATATCGATAAAGATTGGCTGCGTGAGGGATAGGAGGAAGCTACCGAAGTAGCCCGGATAGCCCGACAGCATCCCGATAAAAGGGCGAATAACCGTGAAGTGAATAGCCCTTTTGTCGGGATGGTGGCACGCCCTAATTATTTATTTTGTTTAAAGTTTAAAGTTCCAGGTTGATTTGCTTTGAACATATTTAACCGCAAAGTCCGCAAAGTTTTTATAAAGCGCAAGGTTCGCAAAGCTTTGTAAATTAACTTTGCGAACCTTGTGTATATCTTTGCGTGCTTTGCGGTTAAATTAGCAGCTATAAGAAAGCTTGAAACAAATTTTTTAATGAGGAAGCTTATCTTTAATAAGTCCATAAAACCAAGTTCCGGCAATAGCACTCAATAAAGTTACCACAATAACAGTAACTCCAGTTCCTATTTGTGCAAAAAGAGGACCAGGGCAGGCTCCGGTTATAGCCCATCCAAAACCAAACATAAGTCCGCCGTAAATTTGTCCTTTGCTAAAAGTTTTAGGCTGAATTTCTATTTTTTCTCCCTGAATGGTTTTAATATCGAATTTTTTTATCAGCCAAACAGAAATAACTCCCACTACAACAGCACAGCCAATTACGCCGTACATAAAGAAAGACTGTAACTGAAACATTTCCTGAATGCGGAACCAGCTGATTATTTCGGCTTTTACAAATACAATTCCGAAAAAGATTCCGACGATAAGGTATTTTAGGTTTGAAAATCCCGTTTCTTTTTTCTCACTCGCGTTGACTCCTTCGCCGTCGATATTTTTATTTTCTAAATTATTCATTTTTGAAATTTTAAAGTGAAAGAATATAAGGAAGGATCAAAAGTGTCATTACAAAACCGCCAATCATAAAACAGATTGTAGCCACTAACGACGGCCATTGCAGATTTGATAATCCCATAATAGCATGTCCGCTTGTACATCCGCCGGCGTAACGCGTTCCAAAGCCAACTAAAAATCCGCCGACAACAATCATTATAAATCCGCGAAGTGTAAATAAACTTTCCCACGAAAAAAGTTCTTTTGGTAAAAGCCCGGAATGATCTGTTATTCCGTAAGATGCCAATTGCTCAGATAATTGCGGTGTGATTTCAACCGGATTTGGATTGGATAAAAAATAAGCTGCGATCATACCGCCAAGGAAAATTCCGAAAACGAAGAATAGATTCCAGCTTTCTTTTTTCCAATCGTATTTAAAAAACGAAATATTAGCCGGAATACAAGCCGCACAAATATGACGCAGCGAAGAACTGATCCCGAAAGATTTATTCCCGATAATTAATAAAATTGGAACGGTAAGTCCAATTAACGGGCCTGCAACATACCACGGCCATGGTTCTCTCAAAATTTCTAATATGCTCATAATTAAAATTAAGTATTTTTATTTTAACCATTAAGATATTAAGTTAATTAAGCCAATCTGACTTAATGAAACTTTTCAGAGAAGGTTAAGAAAATTAAGCATTCCAACTTAATTAACTTAATATCTTAATGGTAAAAAAAATTATGCTTTTAACACTCTACTCTGGCAGACAAAATCTGATTTTGGAATTTCTGTTTTTGAAATTGCTCCAAAACCACCTTCAACTTCAGAGAAATTTCTGAAACCTCTGGCTTGTAAAATAGAAGCAGCGATCATACTGCGGTAACCACCGGCGCAATGCAGATAAAAATGCTCGTTTGGGTTAATGTCTTTTACCCAGTCATTAATATAGGCAAGTGGTTTGCTGTAAGCGTCACTAATATGTTCGGCAGCATATTCTGTTTCTTTACGAATGTCGATTACTTTGTGCTGTGGTTTGAATTCGTTTGCAAATTGTTCTGCCGAAATTCTGTTTACGGTATCAATTTCAAAACCTGCATTTTTCCAGGATTCAAAACCGCCTTCAAGATGACCTATAATAGTATCAAAACCAACACGGCTCAAACGTGTTACAGTTTCTTCTTCCATACCAGTTTCGGTAACCAGTATAATAGGTTGTTTTACATTGGCAATTAAAGTTCCAACCCACGGCGCAAAATCACCGTTGATTCCGATATTTATAGATTGCGGAATAAATCCTTTACTAAAATCGGCTGCACTTCTGGTGTCCAGAATTAAAGCATTTGTTTCTTCGGCTATAGCCTCAAATTCTTTTGCATTTATGGTTTTCATTCCGTTATTCAAAACAGATTCAAAACTTTCGTAACCACTTTTATTCATTGCCACATTCATACTAAAATAAGCTGGCGGAGGCAATAAACCATCCGTTACTTCAGTAATAAATTCGGCTTCGGTCATATTGGCACGCAAAGCATAATTTGTTGCTTTTTGATTTCCAATGGTTGATACCGTTTCTTTACTCATGTTTTTTCCGCATGCACTTCCGGCTCCGTGCGCAGGATAGACGATAACATCATCAGCCAAAGTCATGATTTTTTCTCTTAGCGAATGAAATAAAATTCCAGCCAATTGATCCTGAGTCATTCCCGCCGCTTTTTGAGCTAAATCAGGACGACCAACATCTCCAATAAAAAGAGTATCTCCGGAGAAAATTGCATGATCTTTTCCGTTTTCATCAATTAACAAATAAGTGGTACTCTCCATTGTATGTCCCGGAGTGTGAAGTGCTTTTATCGTAATTTTTCCGATTTTGAACTCTTGTCCGTCTTTTGCAGAAATGCAGTCAAATTCGCAGGCAGCATTTGGTCCGTAAACAATTGGTGCGCTTGTTTCTTTGCTTAAGTCAACGTGACCAGAAACGAAATCTGCATGAAAGTGAGTTTCAAAAATAAATTTCAATGTAACATGATCGCGTTCCAGACGATCTAAATAAGGCTGGATTTCTCTAAGCGGATCAATAATCGCCGCTTCGCCATCTGAAGTGATATAATATGCACCTTGCGCTAAACATCCGGTGTAAATTTGTTCTATTTTCATGATTGTAATCTAATAATATAGGTATACAAATGTAACGCTGTTTTCTGATAAAATAGGTGACTAATGTTACAGAAATTTGATTTTTGTGTAAAAGAATGAAAAAATAAAACTTATTAAGTTATAATCATATCAAGGGCAATTTGATTAAGGATATATCATTTTGTAATTTTACATTTTTGAAATTCATTTAAAACTCTTACTATGAACACAGAAGATTTATTGAATCAAATTGCTTTTATAAAAGAAATTGATAAAATAAAATACATTCAGCGCAAAACGAAATTGTTTAACAGCGACCGAAATGAAAATGATGCAGAACACAGCTGGCATCTGGCTCTTATGGCGATAGTTTTGGCAGAACATTCAAACGAACCAATTGATGTTCTTAAAGTGGTAAAAATGGTTTTGATTCATGATATTGTAGAAATTGACGCAGGCGATGTTTTTATTTACGACACCCTAAAAAATCACGACAATACCGACGAAGAACGATTGGCAGCAAATCGAATTTTTGGTTTATTACCGGAAAAACAAGCGCAGGAATTAATCTCAATCTGGGAAGAATTTGAAGCAGGCGAAACTAACGAGGCAAAATTTGCCAAATCGATGGACAGATTAGAACCGTTATTACAAAATACTTCTAACAACGGCGGAACATGGAAAGAATTTGGTGTGACGTATGACAAAGTCTACGAGAAAAAGAGCGTCATAAAAGAAGGATCAAAATCAATATGGAATTATGCAGAAGGTTTAATTAATGAAAGCGTAGAAAAAGGAATTTTGAAGAAATGATTTTTTAAACCATATAAGTGATATAAGTTCATTTAATTGATTGCGTTAAACTTATAATTAATGAAAGTGTAGAAAAGGGAATTTTGAAGAAAGAATATTATCTTCAATCTTGTCATTTCGACCGAAGGGAGAAATCGCACGCGGGATTCGGCAAAGATTGGCGACTTTGTTTGTAGAGTTTCCAGTGCGATTTCTCCCTTCGGTCGAAATGACAAACTTGCCACAAAAACTAAAATGAACTTATATCACTTATATGGTTCAAAACTTTAAAAATAAACTTCTTTTTGAACATAACATTTCGGGTTTTAATGGGTAAATTTGTGGAACTTCATAAAATAAATACCACCTTATGGAAGAAATGCTCTTTTATGACCGAATGCAATTTGCCTTCACGATTACCTTTCACTATCTTTTTCCACAGCTTACAATGGGTCTTTCCCTAATAATTGTTTACTTCAAGTGGAAATATTTAAAAACTAAAGACGAACAATACAATCACGCTACGCATTTCTGGATGAAAATCTTTGCCCTGAATTTTGCAATGGGCGTTGTAACAGGAATTCCGATGGAATTTCAGTTCGGAACCAACTGGGCGAAATTCTCCGAATTAACCGGAGGAATTATTGGGCAAACGCTGGCGATGGAAGGAATGTTTTCCTTTTTCTTGGAATCTTCATTTTTAGGAATATTTTTATTTGGAGAAAAACTCCTCGGACATAAATGGCATTTTGTAACCGGATTATTAATTTGTATCGGTTCCTGGGCAAGCGGATTTTTAATTATTGCGACACATTCGTGGATGCAGAATCCTGTGGGTTATGAAATTCTTGAAAACGGAAAATTTGTGCTGACCAATTTTCAGGCTTTGTTTTTAAATCCGTGGTTGTGGCCTTCGTTTTTGCATAATCAGGCGGCTTCTTTGGTGACAAGTTCATTTGTTGTGGCGGGAATTGGCGCTTTTTATATTTTGAGTCAAAAGAATGCTTCTTACGGAAAACTGTTCCTTAAAACCGGCGTTATTTTCGGATTGATTTCGAGTATAATTGTTGCGGTTCCGACGGGAGATTTACTGGCTAAAAATGTCGTAAAATATCAACCTGTAACTTTTGCAGGAATGGAAGGAATCTTTCATACCGAGAAAAAAGGTTCTGAAATTGTTTTAATCGGGCAGCCCGATGTAAAAGATAAAAAACTGGACAATAAAATTGCGGTTCCAAACATCCTGAGTTTCCTTACTTACGGAAATTGGGATCAGGAAATAAAAGGTTTAGATCAGTTTGAAGAAGATCTTCACCCGACCAATATTTCGGGATTGTATTACGCGTATCATATTATGGTAGGACTCGGAACTGTTTTTATTGGATTAATGGTTTTAGCTCTTTTTCAGTTAATAAGAGGAAAATTATTTCAGACCAAATGGATTTTGTGGTCGCTTATGTTTATGATGCCGTTTCCGTATATCGCGAATACAACAGGCTGGTACACGGCCGAATTAGGAAGACAGCCGTGGTTGGTTTATAATCTTCTGCGAACTTCTGCCGGCGCTTCGCCAACAGTTTCTTCGGGAAATACTTTGTTTACTTTATTAGGTTTCATCGGATTGTATCTTTTACTCGGAATGTTATTTCTGTTATTGATTGGAAAAATCATAGGTAAAGGACCAAAACATGTTGAACTTTCATCAGAAAAAATATAAATATGGAATTTTTTTGGTACGTAGTTTTAATGGGAATTCTGGCTGTTTACACCGTATTAGACGGTTATGATTTTGGAGCAGGAATTATTCATTTGTTTTTTGCTAAAACAGAAATAGATAAAAAAGCAATTACAAACTCAATTGGTCCGTTTTGGGATGCTAATGAAGTTTGGATTATTGCAGCGGGAGGCGTTTTGTTTTTTGCTTTCCCAACTTTATATGCATCATCTTTCAGCGGATTTTATCTGCCTTTGATTATGATTTTGTGGCTGTTGATTTTCCGTGCTATTGGATTGGAAATGCGTGGGCAAATTCATAATCACATGTGGGAAGCGGTTTGGGATAAAGCTTTCGGAATTGCGAGTTTGCTTTTGGCACTTTTCTTCGGAATTGCTTTGGGAAATATTGTCCGCGGTGTCAATCTCGGAATGGTAGAAAACGGAGTTTCCACACAGGAAGCGCATTATTTCTTTTTGCCTTTATGGAATCCGACTTTTAGTCCGCAGGCAGATCAATTGGGAATTATTGATTGGTTTACGTTGTTTTTGGGAATTGTAAGTGTTGTCGCTTTAATGATTCACGGCGCCAATTGGATTGTTTACAAAACCAATTCTGCATTAAACGAAAAACTTAAAAATTTAGTTTTTAAACTGAATATTGCTTTACTCGTTTTAGTTATTATTTCGTTGCAAATCTGGCATTTTATTGAGCCGAAACCATTTCATAATTTTGTTGAAAACCCGATTTTGTGGTTTTTTCCAATAATGACTTTTGTCGGTATTGCAGGTTTATTTAAGGTTCGTTCGTTCAAAAAAGACGGACAGGCTTTTATATTCTCAACCTTATTTCTTGTTGGCGGATTTGCTTCGACAGCGGTTTCTATTTTTCCGAATGTTTTGCCTTCAACCAATAAAGTAAATCCTTCGTTGACTATTTATAATACTGCCGCTGGAGAATACGGTTTATCTGCCGGAATGAGCTGGTTTTTTGTTGCTTTGGCTTTGGTGATTGTTTATTTTATTATTCAGTATCGTGTTTTTAGCGGTAAAATGGATGATATTGGGTATGGGGAGCATTGATTTTTTTGCCACGAATCCCACTAATTTTTACTAATTATTTTATTCTTTATATGAAAAAACTAGCTGTAATCATATTGGTTTTTATGATGTTTAGTTGTCAAAAACAGGAGAAAGAATTTAATCTTCTTCAAAAAGAAAATGCATTATTAGCAAAGAAGAATGACTCTTTAAAAAGTAAACTGGAAATAGCAGAAAAAGCTATTGTTGTTTTACAAAATGGTTCTATTTGGTATAATCCTGAGTTTGATAATATAGATTTTAAAAAGAAAGGAATTAAAGACCCGGAAAAATTTATAACGGATGAATTAAGAAGTAATCCCGAATTGATTCCGATAAAAGTGGACATATTGAAGGAAAAAGTATTTATCAATATAAATTGAATGATTCAGGGAAATTAGAATTTAAGATTGTTGGATCTGAAGAAAATTGATTTTGGCAAATATTCCTTGGAAACTAAAATCTTAAAAGTTCAAGACCTCTAATTTACCCAAAATCGCGTTAGGGATAGGAGCGGTATCCTTTTTGTTTTTTCTTTAAAAACAAAAAGATATAGCGGATAGCCCGTTCGCCGCGGCGAAAACGCCCAAAATACACAAATCCGTTTACTCCTTATGAATAAACGGATTTTTTAGTTTCATCTACAAGTAAAACTAAAAATTTAAAAAAAAATCTGCCTAGATCTGCCAAATCTGCGTGAAACCTTAAAACAAAACCTCTTTAGCAATAATATAAAATCCCATAACCAAAACAAACCAGCCGAAAAGCGGTTTTAGTTTTGCGCCGTCGATTTTTTTAGAAAGCCGGCTTCCGATTATCATTCCAATTAAAGCCATTGCGGAAACGCTTAATAAAAAAGGATAATTTATGGGAGTTCCGATGTATAAATCTCCGGCAAAACCTATTGAAGAATTTATGGTGATAATTAATAAGGAAGTTCCAACAGCTTGTTTCATTGGTAAATTGGCAAAAAACAATAATGCCGGAATGATTAAAAACCCGCCGCCGGCGCCAAGAAAGCCCGTTACGATTCCGACAACGAAACCTATTAAACTTAATTGAATATAATTGGTTTCAACTCCTTTTATTTCGGGTTTGTTTTTTCTGATCATTGAAATGGCAGCGGTAATCATCAAAACAGAAAAGATAATCATGATCAGAAAATCTTTTGAAACGGAATAAGAAGCAACAGAAAATAATGTCGATGCAATCTGCGGAAATATAACTTCGCGAATAATCAATATAGAAATTACTGAAGGAACTGCAAAATATAAAGCCGATTTGAGTTTTAGATTTCCCATTTTGTAATGGCTGTAACTTCCTGACATGGCAGTTAAACCCACAATAAACAAAGAATAAGAAGTGGCCTGATCGGGATTTACTTTAAACAAATAAACCAAAATCGGAATCGTAAGTATAGATCCACCGCCGCCGATTAAGCCAAGCGAAATTCCGATTATGATTGATGCAAAGTAACCTGCGTATTCCATTGAGAGTATTTTTAAGCAAAGGTGCTTTATTCAATAGAAATCTACAGTAACATTTATCACATAGAAAGCTAAACGTTGAGATTTTTTCTACCATTAAGAGATTAAGTTTATTAAGTTGTTGCGCTTAATTTATCTTAACTTTAATTAAGTCAGCATTAAGCAATTTTGGCTTAATTTTCTTAATCCCTTAATGGTAAAAAACTAACTTTATTTTAGTAATTCAATTTGGTTGCGGTTGAGTTTGACCAAACCGCGTTGTTCCATTTTTTTGAGTAATCTTGAAATGACTTCGCGGGACGTATTTAATTCGGTTGCGATTTCCTGATGTGAGAGTTTAACTTCAGAACAACCACAGGCATCAGAATGTCTTTTTAGATAAAACTCTAAACGTTCGTCCATCGATCTAAAAGCAATATTATCAACCACTTCGAGAACTTCTTCAAAACGGCTTCTATACGTTTCAATTACAAATTCGTACCAACTTCGGTGTTCCATCATCCATTTGTCCATCATTTGCAACGGAATCATCATTACTGAAACATCTTCTACAACTTTGGCCATAATTTGGCTTTTTTCGCTTTTGGCGGTACAAATCATTGAAATGGCGCAGGCTTGCCCGGGTTGTAAATAATACATTAAAAACTCGCCGCCATCTTCGCCTTCTCGGTAAATTTTGATTTTTCCTTTGGTAATCAGAACCGTGTTTTTAATATATTGCCCGGTCCGCATTAAGATTGTTCCGGCTTCAAAGTTTTGTTCGCTTCCATTTTCTTCAATAGTAGCAATGAGTTCGCTGGAGAAATTTGGAAATATGGTACTTAAAGAAGTCTGCATGAATCTGTGTTTTTTGTCTGATGAGTTTTTAATCCTGTTCCGAATAATTTAAAATATAGTAATCGTTAAAGATTGGCTGAAAGGAATTTAAATCTACGTTTTCAGTTTTAATTATTTTTCCATTATCATAAACGGTATATTCACCTTTATGAGGCGATTTTTCTTTCCATAAAACACCAATTTTTATTTGACCAAGTTTATTTGTGGATAGAAAAGCAGTTTTATATAACTTAGATTCAGACATTGTTTTATCTCTGTATTTACTTGAATAAATTTTTAAAACAGCATCTTCTTCTGAAAAAAAATCGGCAATCTCATTAAAAAGTAAGTCAGTACTAACATTGTATTCAGATGTTTTTAAGAAACTGTACAATTTGAAGCTTTTTTCAAAATCATCACCTTTAGCTTTCGATAAATTGTCGCGATAGAAATGATAGCTGATTTTTTCATCATTTGTTTTTGATCCCCAAATTTTACCACGTGATGGTAACTTATTTGTGTCGAAATCTATTATTTCACTATAAAACAAGAGTATGCCTTCATATAGAAACTCACTGACTTTTTTTTTGTCTTTTACGTATATTTTAATGACTGCTTTATCCTCATTTAAATTTTTAATAATAATGGTGTCTTTTTCTTTTGAAAAGAAAAATGAATTATAATACGTGTTGGCGCTAATTTCTACTGTAAAGTTTTCAAGCTCTTTTTTATTGTATTTCTTAATTACTTTTCCGCTTTCAATTTCTGTTTCCTCTGTTCTTAAATCGTTTTCCTTAGTTTGTCCTGATACGGCTAAATTGCAAAACAAAAAAAATGTTATTATCAATTTCATTCTAATGTATTATTGGTAATTAAAATGCGTCAATTTTTATATTTAAACAAAGATAGGAGATTGGTACGGTATTAATTGTGAGAATAACGAATTTAAGATGCATTTTCTTCAAATGAAAAAATCCTATTTTCTATCGATTTTATAGACTGTATTTTTAAAAATAGTAAGTAAATTTGTAATTCACTGATTATAATCCTTTCTCTAAAACGTTTTCTGAGAATAATAATCGAAATCGCATTTAGTACGTTTTTTATAAAAAGAAACGTCGTAAATTTACAAAAACACATTAATTATGAATTTATCACAAGAAGATTGGGTTAACCAACTAGCTGCTGACGAGAATGCAGTTATACTTGACGTAAGAACTGAAGACGAGTTTAATGACGGCTATATCGAAAACGCTGTTAATATTGATATTAATAAAGGTCAGGGTTTCATTTATGAAATCGAAGAATTAGATAAGAATAAAAACTATTACGTGTATTGCCGTTCGGGAGCCAGAAGTGCAAAAGCATGTCAGGTTATGAATGAGTTAGGTATAAATAATGCCTACAACTTACTTGGCGGAATCCTGGATTGGGAAGGTGAAACCGTAAACCCGTAAAAATGAAGAAGAGGCCCGAAAAAGCCTCTTTTTTCTTTTGAAAATGCTATTAAATAACCAAACAAAAAATTACCAAATTATGAGTTTTATACCAGAAGAATATCAGATTACAACCCTGATAAATCAAGATACCTATCTTGTAGATGGAGAATTAAAAAAATGGACAGGACAGACAACTCCGGTTTTTTCTACGATTTCATCTACAGAAAAATATTCGCCAACATTATTAGGATCAATCCCTTTTATGGTAGAAAAAGAAGCTCAGGAAGTTGTTGAAGCTGCCACAGCCGCTTATGACATGGGACAGGGATTATGGCCAACAATGAAAGTAGCTGACCGTATTAAATGTATGGAAAACTTCGTGAAGCAAATGAAGGAGACTCGCGAAGAAGTAGTGAAACTTTTGATGTGGGAAATTGGAAAAAACCTGGGCGATTCACAAAAAGAATTTGACAGAACAGTAGAATATATTCATGATACTATTGACAGTTATAAAGAATTAAACGGTCGTAGTGCCCATTTTGAAAAAGTACAAGGTGTTAACGCCATGATTCGTCGTGGTCCTCTTGGAGTTGTATTGTGTCTTGGACCTTACAATTATCCTTTAAATGAAACTTTTTCATTGTTGATTCCGGCTTTGATTATGGGTAACACCGTAATTTTTAAGCCTGCTAAACATGGTGTATTGTGTATTTCTCCATTATTAGAAGCTTTTAGAAGCAGTTTTCCAAAAGGCGTTATCAATATCGTTTACGGAAGAGGACGCGAAGTAGCTTCACCAATAATGAAATCAGGAAAAATTGATGTTCTGGCTTTAATCGGAAACAGTAAATCAGCAATTGCTTTGCAGGATCAGCATCCAAACAAAAACAGACTTCGTTTGATTTTAGGTTTGGAAGCTAAAAACCCGGCGATTATCCTTCCGGATGCCGATTTAGATTTGGCTATTCAGGAATGTATTGCAGGAACTTTGTCTTTTAACGGGCAGCGTTGTACGGCTTTAAAAGTATTATATGTTCACGAATCAGTAAGAGAAGAGTTTAACAGACGTTTCTCAGAAAAAGTAGATTCATTAGTATTTGGAAATCCGTGGGAAAAAGGAGCTTCTTTGACACCACTTCCTGAAACAGACAAACCAGCTTATATTCAGGGATTAATTGATGACGCCACTTCAAAAGGAGCAAAAATCCTTAATGAAAAAGGAGGAAAACATACTGATAACTATATTTTTCCGGCCGTTTTATATCCGGTAAACGACAAAATGCGTGTATATCACGAAGAACAATTTGGACCAGTTGTGCCAATACTTTCTTTCACAGATATTAAAGAACCATTAAAAGATATGGCCGAATCTAATTACGGACAACAAGTGAGTTTATTCGGAAAAGATATTAAAACGCTTGCTCCGCTTATTGATGCCTTAGTAAATTTAGTTTGCAGAGTAAACCTAAACAGTTCTTGCCAAAGAGGCCCGGACGCTTTCCCTTTTACAGGACGAAAAGATTCTGCGGTAGGTACTTTGAGTATTCCGGATGCATTGCGTTCTTTCTCCATTCGTACGTTTGTGGCTTCAAAAGATATCGCTTACAACAATGAAATTCTGCAGGAATTGCTTAACAGCAAAGAATCTAATTTTATTAATACCGATTATATTTTGTAGTTTCCCAAGGTTATATATTAATTGTAGATTGCCGTCTTTTTCTTTTTGAAAAAGGCGGTTTTTTTTAAATAGT
>SEBM01000706.1 GCA_004296145.1 Flavobacterium sp. | reverse complement strand
AAAAAAATCATTTCGAAATTTAGCTGCAATACAAATTTAACTAATAAATCAATTAAAATCGCAAACCCTTGATTTTTGATTAGAAGTTGCTGATTATTTATATGTTTTGCGCCGATAGTGCTGGATTTCTCAGCTTTTTTTTGATCTTCTATTTTCTTAGTCGTGCTGCCCTTTCTTTAGATATTTTCATTATTCAACATCTTTATTATAAGACTTTGGCTAATTATGTATATATCTTTTACCTATTAATTTCCATTCTGAGATTAGTACTATTTATGAAGCTAACTAAGATAATATTGCATTAATTTTTTCCAAATGCATTGTGTATTCTTTTTCCAGCGATGATAGGATGAATGTGCATCGATAGTATTTCTGCACTTTGTTGATGGTTTATTAATTTTGCTAATTCTGCTTTTAAGTAAATTTTCACATCATCATCAGAATTTGAAATTTCTTCAACTATGGTAGTCCTGTTGTTCAGAACATATATGATATCTTCGACGTCATGACTTCCGCGATAGTCGCCATTGCCTCTGTCTTTAAAAGCATCAAATTTTGTTGCTAAAAAATAACGAGAAGTAAATATTCTGATTATTAATTCATTATCAAGTTGTATCTCCTGCACATGTTCTAAACCAAGTTTGTACCATCGATTTGAAATACCAACTGCGCTATCATCAGCAGGCATAATATCAACGGCAATATCCTCGTAGTAATAAGTAATAATAGAGTGACCGCGGTGATCAGGAGAGAACTTTAAGTCCAGCAACCGCTGTTGTACGGAAGTTAACTCAGTATAGTTGGCTAAGTCAATAGTCATATCTATGTCTGTTGTCGGTCTAATTTCATCTGCAGCAGGATTATTAATCATTTTATTCTAAATTACAATGTATTATGTTTGAAATATTGCATATCGCAATATGCGATATTCGCATTGTAAACTTTTTAAAATTTGCTATTATACTTTGAAATGTCTGCCTTCCCAATATGCTGCAGTATACCATAACACAACAGTTAATTAAAATTTGGATTAATTTTCATTAGTGATTCTGCACCAAGTCGTGTCGTGCGGCATTCCTTTTTGATCACATTTGGGAAATCTGTCTCCTTTAACAACAAATCTTTCCACATAAGGATGCATGTCACAGAAATAATCTCCAGATTCCTGGCAAATATTTCCTGATTCATTTTCCTCGTCTCTTTCAAATTTTGCGTTTGTAGTCATTTATTCTTCACTTAAAATTTCAATTATATAATTTATCAGATCAATGCCTGTTCTCTGTTTCATTTCCTCAGAGAGTGATTCTTTAAGAGTTAGAAATTCATCTGCAATCCTGCCGGATGATTTATCTATTAATGCGTTTAAAATTAAATGCAGACTATGCACCCCTTCCTTATTAATTTCGGGAACAAAATTAAAATTAAAGAAAGTTTGATGGGCGATTCCGCCTGGACCTCCCCAAGCCTCGCAGTCAAATGCATATTTTGCCAAACCTTCATATTTAGCTGCGGGATCAATTTCTTCTTTAAAAGATAAATATTTCATATATGTTTTCTACGGGCGTTTTAAATTCTGTAAAGCTGATATTACAGCTAAATAAAGCTGTACATCATAAAAATCGAGTGCTGTATGCAGAGACTGCAAGAATGATATAATTGTTGTTTACAGCAGAGTGATATCAATTTTTTTTTCTTCATCAAGAATTAAGTCATAAAATGCTTTTATAATTTCCTCACTTAAAACCATATCTTTTATTTCGCTGGTTAAGATTTCTATGTCCTCAGCCAGTAAGCAAATTCCTTCATTTGAATCAAAGACGCTTAAAAAATGATTTAAATAAGTTATGC
>SEBM01000705.1 GCA_004296145.1 Flavobacterium sp. | reverse complement strand
GACTTGTTTTTAAGCGATTTAACGCGTTTTTTCGTTTTCTAAATAACAATCTTCAAAAACAATATAAAATTAAACACAGCTAATAAAAATGGGCAAAATTAAAAGAAAGCTTAGCTTAGGGTATTTTTATTATCTATTATTACTTGCCTGCTTAATTTACAGCTGTGCAAGCATACAAACGCCTCAAGGCGGGCCAAGAGATACTAACCCACCAAAAGTTTTAAAGATGGAGCCGAAGGATTTGTCGACTAATTTTAAAGCAGAAAAAATTACCATCGATTTTGATGAGTTTATCAAATTGGCTAATGAGTTTAAAGAATTTTCTATTTCTCCAGAAATGGAAAAACCTCCGATTTTAAAAGCTAAACTACGTAGGCTAGAAATTGAGCTGCAAGATACATTAGAAAAAAATACAACTTATACCCTAAACTTTGGTAAAGCAATAGCTGATATTACAGAAGGTAACTTCATCAAAAATTTCACCTATGTTTTTTCAACTGGCCCTACCCTCGATTCGCTAAGTGTTAGTGGAAATGTGAAAAACGCTTTAACTGGTGCAAATGAAATAGACGCACTAGTATTCATTTTACCTTTGGCTCGTGATACCCTTTTTGGAAAAAGAAAACCTGCTATATATACGCTAACTGATAGTAGTGGAAACTTTAAGCTGAGCAATTTAAGAAAAGACAGCTACAAGATATATGCTTTGAAAGAAACTGGCGGAGATAAAATATACCAACAATTTACTGATGAAATTGGATACATTAAAGAACCCTTTGTGCTCGATAAAAATATTGATACGCTAAAACTAAAAATTTTTAAAGAATTAGCTAAAGATTTTAGAATTGTAGACAGAAGACTAAATACTGATGGTAGCATAAACATGGAGTTTAATCAACGTTTAAGAAAACCTGAAATTAAGGTAATTGATCCTCCTATAGTTGATGCTGGAAAAATAGTAAGGTTTACCAAAAATAATGATTCCCTTAAGGTCTGGCTTAAAGATTTAACTTTCGACTCTGTTAAAGTTGCTATAATTGATGAAGGTAAAGCTTTAGATACTGTTAAATTTACAAGAGCTAAAAAAGATACTTACACCAGAAATATACAAGCCGGTGATAATTTAATTGGCAACATGCTCAATCCTTTTAAAGATTTAAAACTCAACTTTAACTTCCCCATCGAGAATATTGACATTTCTAAAGTAACACTTTTAGAAGATTCTATACCACGAAAAGGTTTCACAGTTACCAAAGACAGTTTAGATATCTTATCCTATACTCTTTCATATCCTTGGAAAAAGAAAGAAAAATATATTCTTAAAATTGGGGAAAATGCAGTTACAGGCTTTCTAAATTCAAAAAATAAAGAAATTACTAAAACATTTGAGTTAGATGAATCTGATAACTACAGCTCCTTATACATCAATGTAACTGTACCCGATACTACAAAAAACTACATCCTAGAATTGGTAAATGAAAAGAAAGAAATAGTTGTTGGCAGTCAACGTATTTTAAAAAGTGGGCAAGTAATTTTCGCCAATTATAAATCTGGTATTTACTTTGCCCGAATAGTTTACGATGACAATAAAAATGGATTATGGGATACTGGAAATGTAGCTCAAGGGATACAACCAGAATTGATTTGGTATGAACCTAAAGAATTTTCTATCAGAGCAAATTTTGAAAGAAGAGAGCAAATACTTATACCTAAATGAAAATAGATTTCTTAAAAGTAGAGTTTTAAATTATATTCTTTAAATGAATAAATGTATTACTAACTTAATTATTCATTTAAAAAAACTCTTAAGAAAACAGCAAAATTAAAGACAAAATTTAAAATATTAATTC
>SEBM01000704.1 GCA_004296145.1 Flavobacterium sp. | reverse complement strand
CCTTCTTCCTTTTCCCATTTACCTGTTACGTTTGGGTGGGCTTTGGCAAACGCTTCTTTTGAAGCGGCGGGAACTTTAGCAGACGAAATATTCTTTTGGGCCTGAACGGAGATAGCCGCAAGGAAAGCGATTGAAAAGAGCATCTTTTTCATAATAATGTATTTAAGGGACAACAAACCTAATTGGCAATTCTGAACAAATTCTGAAGCCGGTAACTTTTTCAACTTCATTATGACCGACAAATGCATAAATATGTAAATCTTCGTTTTTGTCAAACGGATTTGAATTCCAAAAACTTTCAATTTCTTCCTGAGATTTTACAAATAAAAAAGCTTCGTAATTAAAATGATCAGACATTGCTTTTTCAAGAATTATTTTCAGATCTTCCGCTTTTTTATCAGACGAAAAAATAATATTTCCGGAAGCCAAAACCGAAACGACATCTTCCATTCCTGCATTTTTGAAAACTTCGCAGACTTCCGCCATTTTCATGTTGGTTCCTTTTACATTGATGCCACGGAGGAAAGCACAGTATTTCATTGTTTGAGGGTTTGAGGGTTTTAGAGTTTTAGAGTTTTAGAGTTTTAGAGTTTTAGAGTTTTAGAGTTTTAGAGTTTTAGAGTTTTAGAGTTTTAGAGTAAAATTTAATATTTAATCTTTAATCTTTTCATACAAATTATAATCAGTTCCCGAAGGTTTCAGTTTATAGATTTTCTCCAGAATTTTATTATCGCTTTGTAAGTGATTTTTTATTCTAAATTCGTTTAATAGCTTGTAATGAGTTTTGTAATAAAAACCATCTTTTCCTTCAAATAAATTATTATAAGACAGAAGATATTTTGGTTTTCTTTTTTTAACAGTATTCAGCCAGTAATTGGGTTTATCTTTTTTAATTTCGTTCTGAATTTGTTTATCAACCAGACCAACTTCATCAATCGCTTTTAAACCTGAAAAATAAGGAATATAACCAGCTGGTTCGAGCAAAATCCATTGTTTTTTATCTTTCTCGTAATTATTCAGAAATATCCCGATAGAGCGTCTGTAATTCCATTCGCCGTTTCCGGTTGCGATAGAATGTATAGTTTGAAAAGCCAACATTGGCAAAATATAAATCACAATTAACGCCGAAAGCCACCAGTTTCTTTTCACTTTCTGTTCTAAAACAAATATTAAAACCGGAACGAAAAGTAAAATCTGCGGAACCCAATAATACCAGTCGAACAGGCTTTTTTGGGAAAGAAAAATAATTTGTTTCGCCCATGCAAAAAGGAAAATGATCCAGAGGAAATAGTTTCTTTTTTCTCGCTGTCTGATAAGGAAAATAAAACAGAGTAATTCAAAAATAGCAATAACAATGGTGAACGGATTGAAATCTCCGGGAAGCTTCAACATTCCCCAAAAGTTACCATAATTTAACCTGAAATATTCGAAATCCTGATGTAATGTATAAACTCTGTCGTAAGCCAGTTTTTTAGCAACAATCGTATTGTTAATAAGTTCTCCAAAGTAAAACCAATTGAAAGCTATCGCTGTAGAAACACCTAAAATTCCGCCAAGAACGTAACTCCATTTTATTTTTCTGTTCCAAAAAATATCGACCAAGAATACAATTCCCAAGAAAATAACGGTATCAATTCTAGTAAATAAAATCAAAACAGGAAACACAATTAATGCCCACTTTTTCTCTTTTTTAAAGCCATAATAAAGCAAAGCCATTTCGAGGAAAAACAAGATTCCATACTCCATTCCAAGTATTGAAATTTTGATGGAAGGTGGCAATAGTCCGAACAAAAAGATAAATATTGCTTTATGCCACGGATTTTTTAATAATAAATGACAGTGTAAATTATAGGGGT
>SEBM01000136.1 GCA_004296145.1 Flavobacterium sp. | reverse complement strand
ACCAAAATCCTGACGTTTAATATCACCTTTGATTTCAAAAGCAACTTTTTTCTCGCCGTTATAAGAATTGATACCGATAAACTCCGCATCAAGTTCTACTACTCTTGTCACATCTTTTATTGTCAGATCTCCTTTGAAAAAATTAATATTATTATTTACTTTTTGAAATGAAGTCGATTTAAAACTAATGATCGGATGTTCATTTACATTAAATAGATCATTAAGCTGCAAGTGCGTATCGATTTGCTGTAAGCTTTCATTTTTGTTATTTACATCTAATGAAAACTCTACAGAAGCATCTTCGATCTCGTTGTCTTCAATATTTACATAACCGTCAAATTTATTTACAGTTCCGTCGATATAAGCAATTATCGAATGTCTCATTTTAATTAAAACATCTGATTGTGTTGAGTCTAGGGTCCAAGTTGTTTTCATAAGCTGTTGATTTTAATGAGTTTGTAATTAATTAAACTCTTATGGAAACTTTTACAGTGTTCTGAGTTTCCGTTTTAACGGTGCAAATATAGACAGGAAACTCTAAATACCAAAAAAGTTTCCAAGTTTTTTCGAAAATAATTTTAACATATTAAAATCAATCTGTCATAATTGCAATTTTTAAGGCCAAAATCCTTTTAAAATTTAGAAACTGATAATTCAAATTGAATTGTATCTTTGAGCTTTCGTAAATCAGAATTTCATTTTATGCACGATATTAGTCAGTACCAGGATTTTTTTATTGAATATTTAAAAAAGCAAAGCATTAGCAAAGAGCCAAAAAATCTTTATGAGCCTATAGAATATATTTTGGGCCTTGGCGGAAAACGTATGCGTCCCGTACTTACATTAATGGCGGCAGAAGTTTTTGATGCTGATTATACAACAGCGCTTCCGGCTGCAATGGCGGTCGAAGTTTTTCATAATTTTTCATTGGTTCATGATGATATTATGGATGATGCGCCGTTGCGAAGAGGAAAAGTAACAGTACATGAAAAGTGGAACATCAATACGGGAATTTTATCCGGAGATGCCATGCTTATTCTGGCTTACCAGTATTTTGAGCAATATGAACCGGCTGTTTTCAGGGATTTGGCAAAATTGTTCAGCAAAACTGCTCTTGAAGTTTGCGAAGGCCAGCAATGGGATGTTGATTTTGAAGAAAGAAGCAATGTTACGATTCCGGAATATTTGAAAATGATCGAATATAAAACGGCAGTTTTGGTTGCTGCAGCCATGAAAATGGGCGCAATCGTAGCCAAAACTTCTGAAAAAGAAGCCGATTTAATTTATGATTTCGGATTAAATTTAGGATTAGCTTTCCAGCTTCAGGATGATTATCTGGATGCTTTTGGAGATCCGGAAACTTTTGGAAAACAAGTTGGAGGTGATATTATAGAAAACAAGAAAACCTATTTATATTTAAAAGCAATTGAATTTTCATCTGCTGATAAAGCAGTACAATTACAGAATTTATTCCACTTACAATTGGAAGATAATACTGCTAAAATTGAAACAGCGAAAGCTATTTTTAATGAATCAGGAGCATCAAAAGTAACTCAGGAAGCTATCGAAATGTACACGTTAAAAGCATTTGAAACTTTAGAAAAAATGACCATTTCTGAAGAGAAAAAGGCAATTTTAAAGACTTTTGGAGAAAATTTAATGGGACGTACTGTTTAAGTCTTTTATAGTTTTCAGTCACAGTCACAGTATTCAGTTTTAAAATCTAAAATCAACAATCTTAAATCTAAAATATAAAAGCATGTTTGTCGCTCCTAAAAACACGGAATCTTTACTACAGGAAGCTCAGGCTGAGACTTTGTATTTGAATTTGATTGAACAAATCAATAAAGATTTTAATCTGGCAAATGAAGGAATCGATTTTCCGCTGAGTATTTCTCCCGATGAATTAAAAATTCAGCTTCACGAAAAAATCTATCGAATGATTCAGTACAAATTTGCTGAATATTTAAATCTGCTTTATATCATTGATGTTTCTGAAAGCGAAATAAAAAAACTTGACGGCTCAGATTTGGTAATCCTTGCCGAACAAGTTTCGTTTTTGATTCTTAAAAGAGAATGGCAGAAAGTTTGGTTTAGAAAAAATTATTAAACCTCAACTTCATTCTTTTACAAATTATAAAATTGATTCTTCTTCAATTTCTTTAGTTACTTTGTTTTTTCCGGTGTGCAGTTGTTTGCTGTAATATTTATATAAAAAATCATAAACAACCATTTCGTGAATTCTGTGTTTGGTCAGGAAAATTCTGTTACAAACCATATGCACATAACTCAACATTATATTATCCAGATAGGTTGGCAAACGGTTTTCTGTAGCAATTTCTTTTATTGCTTTTACCGCTTCCCTATTTTTTTCTGAACGTTCGTGAAGAATTTCCAGTAAAGGCTCATACATTTCATCCATGACATTTGGATCTAAGAAAGATTCAATCTCTGATTCGTTTTTTACAAACATTTCGTTGATCTGTTTGTTGAGTCTTCCAGAACGATTAAATTCTTTTCCGAAACTGGTTTTGGCTACGTTAAACAGCTTGATTTTTCCTTCTAGTTTTACATCAAAATCATTCAAAAAATGATCAATTGACAATAAGCAAAACATCCATCTTATTTTTTCTCCCGTATCTCCTTCGATCATATCGGCAAACTTTAACGTACAATCGCTGTCGTTAAAAAACAAAGTTTCCGTTTGCTCAATAGCTTCATATCCATAACGTTGTAATTCTCGAAGATAATTATCTGTCTGTGTTTTCCAGATAATTCTTGTTTGTTCAAGAGGTTCAATATAATGTCTGATAATACCGATACAATCTGTAAATAAATTGCTGTTTTTCAACAAAACACGGAATCTGATATGATGTCCCTGCGCATCATAATATCGTATAAAAAACCATTTATCAATAATGCCTTTTGCCTGAAGTTCTTCAACAATTGGGGTAATTCCTCTTTTTAATAATTCTTCGCCGGCTCTTTCTCCACAGTAAAATTTATAATACAACCATTTTTCTCCAATAGAAAATGAAGCGGCAACACCTTCCTTATTTTCTTTAGAAACAAATTTTGCCTCCCCAACTTCTGCTTTATTATCTACATTTTTATGTGCTGTAAAAATAATTTCATTGCAATAATTCTTTGTGATAGTATCTTCTGAAAATAAAAATTCTTTTAACTGAATGAACGTTTCGCCCTTTAGCATATAGCAAAAAACATTGCAGCTCAGTTCATTATTAAAATTAATCAACACTTCGTTATCGCCCTGAGAAAGATAAACCACATCCGGAATATTTCTGCCTTTTCTGTAGTTACGAACAAATTCTATCATTTTTGTTTCACCAACGGCAAGGATACTTTCAATATCTGTTTTGTTGATATTCCAGGTTGCTCTGCTCAAAACAGTGTCTTTGTAATTTACTCTTGGTAAAAAATCAAATTCATTTTGAAGTCCGCCCCAGCCAAAACCCAGTCCGAAAGAAGTCTGATTTTGAAGATCACACAGGAAATGATAAATCGGCAATGCATTTGAAATGAAATTATGCGCGTTACTCAATCTCGGAATTACTTCTTTATTAAGTCTTTTAGAACGCAAAACAATTTTTCCGCCTTTTACAGAAACATACAAATCGTCGATCATAATCTGATGATCCCGGTCTACAGAAGCATTTCCTAAATACGGAATTTCATATTCTCTCTGGAAATTTCTGTACAGGATATTTCCGGTTCTTGCTTGTGGCAGATGCACTATTTCGGCAACAATTTTATCAGCATTTAGTTGATTTTCTATGGTGGTAACTTCATTACACAAATCAAGAATTTTGGTATCTAAATGGCTGAAACGTCCAATTAAACCATTTGCAGACGGTCCGCTGGCAGTTTTTATGTTGATTTTTTCTACTCCATTTTCATGGAAAACATTAACAAACGCTGAAAAAGTATCCGGATATAAAGATTCATTTTCTTCAAATTTGTTGATTTCTTCGTCTAACAATTCAATAGATTGTAAATTGTTTTTTGTGGCGTGAAGCAGTTTTTTAAACAGATACGTTTTTTTGGCATCCATCATAATTTGATTTCCAACCGCTTGTCCTCCACTAATTAATAAATCATCAACCAAAGGCGATTTTGCTCCCGATGCTTTTGCATACCCAATTCCGATATCCGGATCGAGAACACTTACCAAAGGCTGTTCGTATTCTTCGTAACGTTCCTGAAATTTTCTTTTGAATTCTTTCAAATTATTATTTTCAGATTGTGATTGTAATTTATTTAAAACACTCAATGCCGGGCGCAGGTTTTTTAAGGTTTTAAAACTTATTGAACCATTGTATATTTTTCTAAAACTATCGACCTGAAATAATTTTGAGATATCAACATTGTCTAATTCCTCATTTACTAACTCATGAATCTGAGTATATAAAGCAGGATCGTTACTAGTATTTGTATCAAGGGAATTGATTTTGGTTTTTAGATTGGTAATTAATTCTCTGATTACCTGAGCTTCATAAAAATCGAATCTTTTTTCTGAAAATGTTTTCAGAAGTTTGTCCAGATAATCTCCTCCGGTTATTGTAAATTCTAATTCAGATACAATAAACTGGCTTTTGATAAGCGTGTCAATAAACTCGTTGGCGTCTTGTATTGAAATTTCATCAGAAACAAGTAAATCAGCCAGTTCGCTTATTAAAACACCGTTTTTTGCTTTTTCAAAAATAAGTTCTAAATAATCGCTTATTTCAACTTCCGAAATTTTATGAAAGCGCACGTTGTCTTTAAAATAATATTCGACATAACGGTATTTATCAAAAACGGTATAAATCGAGTTGTTGCTGTAATATTTTAAAACGTCTCTGATGGCATCATTTTTTACAATAACAGGCAAAAAGCTTCCGAGGAAATACATATCAAATTTTGTAAATCTTCCAAAAGTGCTTGCTGCAACATCAAGATTGGTTTCTGCATTTATATCTACTGCCGCCACTGTCGCAAACATGCCAAAAGGCGTACTTCTGTTTGCTAATCTTGACGCATATTTATACAACGACCCTTTTAGGTTCTTAAGTTCTTCCTCCGTTTGAAAAGCTTCACCTGTTTCCCACATAACAAGTGCTTTATAAATATTTGGAGAACCGATAAATAATGCTTCTCTGTTTTCTTTCTTCGAAAAAATTGCCTGAATTTTTTCCCACGTAAGATCCAATTGTTTTTCTTCAATTGGATTTCTTACGATAGCTGTTTTTGTAAAAGAGTAATTTTTCATTTTTGTTAAATTTCCTTATTAAACAATTATATTATTCCACATTCTATAATAGTATTCTTTTTTATTCATAAGCTCGTCGTGTGAGCCTGATTCTACGATTTCTCCTTTTTTGAAGGCATAAATTACATCCGCTTTTTTAATAGACTGAAGCTTGTGTGCAATTACAATTATGGTTTTGCCCTGTTCGTTCAGTTCTTCGACCAATTTTTTGATAACCAACTCCGATTCAGAATCAAGTGCTGAGGTTGCTTCGTCAAGAATAAGTACTTCAGGATCTTTATAAAGTGCTCTTGCAAAAGCAATTCTTTGTTTTTCTCCCCCTGACAAGTTCGCCCCAAATTCGCCCAGATACGTATTAAATCCGTTTGGCAATGATTCTATAAAATCATAAGCGCCGACCTTTTTACTTACTTCAATAATCTTCTCCATATCCGGATTTGATTCTCCAATAGAAATATTAAAAGCGATTGTTCCGTCAAAAAGTTCAACGTTTTGAGGCACAGTTGTTATGAGCGAATTAATACTGTCTTTGGATATGTAATTTAAGTCATATTCTCCAATTAATATCTTTCCTTCTTTCGGATTATAAATATTTTGAATTAAGGACGCAATCGTGCTTTTTCCGCTGCCACTTTCTCCGATCAAAGCTGTAAATTCTCCTCTTTTGATGGTAAGATTTAAATCCTTAAAAATGTAACGGCCCAAATCATATGAGAAATCAATGTTTTTGAATTTTATATCATCAAAATTATTTTTGGTCAGGTTTACTTTAGATTCCATTTCTTCGCGGTCCAGATCCATAATTCCAAACAAACGATCTGATGCAATCATGGCATTCTGAACTGCAATGTTGGTGCCTATTAATTGTGATGCCGGTCCTGTAAAATATCCTATTATAGAATAAAATGAGAACAATTCTCCAGGTGTAATATCGCCGTCAATTGCATAATAGGTTCCTGCCCACAAAAGGATAATGGTAAATAATCTGGAAATAAAATCGGTTGATGTTCTTGCAAAAATTCCGTTTACTCCCGATTGGTAAATGCTTTTTAGCAAATCGACAAATTTTAATTCTGTTCTTGTTTTAGAAAAATCTTCTAAAGACAGTCTTTTTACCGTTCCTATATTTTTTATCGATTCTACTAACTGAGATTCTAAAAGTGCATTTTTTTCCATTATTGAACGTTCTGCTCTTTTGTTCAGTTTATTGGTTATCAAATAAATAATAACATAAAACGGAATGATTAGCGAAATGATCAAAGCTAATTTCCAATAAAATGAGAACATAAAAATGAATGAAAACACTACAATTAGTATGTTTACAGAAATACTTAATGCAGTTTCGTTTATTAATGCTCTAATTTTTACTGCATCGCCAATTCTTGACATGATTTCTCCAATTCTCATCGTATCAAAAAATTTCTGAGGCATTGTAAAAAGATGTTTATAATATCCCAAAATAAGTCTTGAATCGATTTGTTGACTTGTTTTTAAAATGAAAACATCTTTTAAAACGCTGTATAAAATTTGTAAAAGCAGACAGCCAATTACAATAACACTCATTAAATTCAATAAACTTTTATTTCCGCTTACAAGAACAAAATCTGTAATCTTACCTACATAAATTGAAACCGAAAAACCTAATAAAGTGTATAAAACAGCACCAATTATGGCTTGCACTAAAATATATTTATGAGGTTTTAGTAAAAATAATATTCTTTTGAAATTGGATATTTTCTCATTTTTTTCTTTAAAAATATCATCATCCGGAACCAGTATTAATGCATAACCAGTAAATAATTGCTGAAATTCTGCAAGCGGTTTTTTCTCCAGTTTTCCGGTAGACGGATCCATTACCTGGATATATTTATCGGTTATTTTGTAAGCAACCACATAATGCGGAAACTCATGTCCTTCATGTTTTATCATCACATGAAGAAGTGCCGGCATTGGCAAATCCTTTAATCCTTCAAATTCAACTTTTACACCTTTGGCAAGAAAACCCAATTTTACGGCAGCTTCTCTTAATCCTAATAAGGTTGTTCCTTTTTGGTTGGTACTTGCATATTGTCGAATTCTCGAAATAGGCAGGCTCAGGTTATAATATTCTGATATTGAAGCTAAACAAGCTGCACCACAATCTGAAAGATCATGTTGTTTTATTTCTATTTTACTCATTTTTGCTGTTGTAAGGATTAAACCAATCTTCTACTTTGTCAAATAATAACTGGAATGCTGTTCTTTTGGTTAAGAAAAAACGGCTTGTTAAACTCATTCCTTTTTTCAAATTTCCTCTGGCGCCATTTTTTAAGGTTAAACTATCGGCGTGCAGATTGCTTTTTATTTTATAATAAGGAGCATTATTTACGATCAGTACATCTTTACTTATTTCGAAAATTCTTCCTCTTGCAAATCCCCATTGATTGGAGTTAAAGGCATCTATTTGATAAATCGCATCGCCTCCTTCTTTTAAATATCCAATTTCGGATGGATTTACATAAGTCTCCACTATTATTTTTTTGTCGGGAGAAATTTCTACAATTGGGTTTCCGGCTGCAATTCCGCTTCCTTTATGAAAACCCTGCATGTTAACCAATTCACCATCTATCGGAGAAATTATGATGTAATTATTCTCCTCTTCCTTTAGCTGTTTTTGATTGGAGTAAATACTTTTATTATTCTGACTTAGTTGTGTGTATTCTTTTTGCCAGGATAATTCGGTTTGTTTGATCAGGTTGATTCTGTCGTTTTTGATTTTATTCAGTTCCAATTCAGCTTTTTCGTATTCTGATTTTGAAATGACTTCTTTTTTATAAAGATGATCTTTTCGGTCAAAATCGGCCTGAGTATTTTTAACCACAATATCAAGATTGTATAGTTCCTGCTGATGTTTTAAAAGTTCTCTTTTATATTGATCAGATCGTATTTGCCCGTAATTTCGCTGAATCAAATTTTTCAAATCGCTCAAATAAACGGAGTTTTCTGAGCTCTGGATTGTATTTAAGTTTTCTCTTTCCTTTAATATGTTATGATCTATTATAAGTAAGGTATCGCCTTTTTTTATTTTCTGGTTTTCCTCTACATTAAAAAAGGATATTTTGCCACTAATAGGAGAATACAATGTAAGTTTCTTTTCCTGCGGAATAATAGTTCCACGGCTCGTTGTATAAACATCTATATATATAAAAGGAAGCGAAACAAAAGCAATCAACAATGCTAAAAAAGTGATCACAAATAAGCGTGATGTTTTTTTGCTGTGTTTAATAATATGACTTTCAACAGTGTTGTTTAAAATCTCTTCTGGGAAAATTTCTTTATCGTTCATCTTTATCGTATTAATTACATGGCAAATGAACCTATTATTTAAGGAAGAAAAAAATGAAAAAACCCTATTTTTATAAAAAATCGTGTGCTGTTTATTGGTTTAAAACACTGATTATCAATTATTT
>SEBM01000703.1 GCA_004296145.1 Flavobacterium sp. | reverse complement strand
ATCCAACGAAGGGATTGAAAGCTTCCAAAAAGTTAATAGAATTAGCCAAGAAAAAGAAAAATCCTTACTATGAACTAGTCGGGATGTCTCTGGTAGATTATGTTTATAAAAATAATGTAGATTATAAGAAGCTTTTGGTTTCATCAAATCTCACCATCGCAAAATCTGTTAAAATAAGAGATTTTAGAAGAGAAATAGAAGCCTATGCCAGTAAATCCTGGGCATTGATGCATCTTGGGATGTTGTCGGAAGCTAAAAAAATATTAGATAATACTCAGGAGATTTTCAAAGAGCTGTCTTCTGATAATGATGACGATGTAGAAGTAATGGGTGTTTTTATGGCAGCTTATGCAGAGTTTTATAATTTGCAGGAAAAAGATGTGGAGTCTATCAAAAAGGATCACGCTGCGCTTGATTATTTTTTAAAAATCAAAAATAATGACAACAGAAATATGCATCTCATTGATACCTATAGTAATATGGGGCTTTCGTATTCATATACCCAAAAGACGGATTCTGCTTATTTTTATTTCCAAGCGGCTAAAGATCTCATCCCAATTACCAAATCATACAGCAAAAAATCTGAAAACATTATTTATTTTGGCTTGGGATCAGGCTATAATACTCAGAAAAAACATAAAGAAGCCATTACTTATCTGATGAAATCTTTGGAAATCAGTAAACAAAATGGTTACGAGGATATTTACGTTGAAAGTTTAAATCAGTTATCAGTAAGTTTCAAAACGTCAAATAACAAAGACAATCTGTACTACAAAAAATATCTCCTTGCTAAGGAAGAGTATGAAAATAAAAATAAACTAAAATCTGAGGAGATCGCTACCATAAAAGAAAATAATCTCAGCTTTTTTGATAGAAACAAAACGATGATTTTTTTTAGCATTGTTATTTCTGCCCTTTCATTTGTAATTATTACTTTATTTTTGTCGAATAAAAATAAAAATACTGAAAAAAAATATCAAAAAGCTGCCCAAATAGTGGAGGAGAAATCTGAAGAAATCACAGGACTGAAATCTAAAATAAATGATAATCATGGTGAAGTTCTGCAATTAGCAAAAGATAATAGTCCTTTTTTCCTGAAGAGATTTGCAGAAATATATGATAAAGTCTATAATGGTTTGGTGAAAAAGTATCCGGAATTAAGTGATACTCAACTCAAAATTTTATTGCTTTCTTATCTTAATTTTTCAACCAAAGATATCGCTGCAAGTACGAATACTTCTCCCAGAACTGTACAAACGCATAAATATAACATTAGAAAAGTTATCAATATTTTACCCGACGAAGATTTTATAAAATGGGTGCGTGATTTCGAAAATAGATTGTAAAATGGAAAGGAAGATTATTTTTCATATTTAAATTAAACGGTTTTGAATAAATGGAACTTAAAGAGAAACAAAAGAAAATATTAGACGTTGCGGTAGAACTTTTCAAAGAGAAAGGGTATATGGGGAGCTCTGTAAGAGATTTGGCGACAAAACTCAATATCAAAGCGGCTTCTTTGTATGCTCACATCCGGTCAAAAGAAGAAATTCTTGAATGGATTTGCTTCGGAATTGCCAATGAATTCTTTGCTCAGCTTCAGGATATCAAAAACACAAATCTTCCTCCAAAAGATAAATTAAATTTATTTATTGATAAACATTTGTCTGTGGTTTTAGAAAATCGAGACGTCACGCATATTTATTCAAACGAATGGAAACATTTGGATGGGCGACTTCCTGAATTTATTGAAATGAGAAAAAATTACCAGCTGGAAGTCGAACAATTATTGCTTGAAATCTACAAAGCTGAAAATTGGGAACTGAAATCTCCCACTTTTACCACAAGATTTATTCTTCATACATTAAAC
>SEBM01000702.1 GCA_004296145.1 Flavobacterium sp. | reverse complement strand
ATTTTTAAGTAGGCGAAATAATACAATTTAAATATTTAAACCAAGAAAAACGTCCTCAAATGAGAACGTCTTTCTTAAAATAATAAATTTTAAATATAAGTTTTAAGCTTTTACATAAGCATCGTCATGAACACTTGCAACTGCTCTTCCGGAAGGATCGTTCATGTTTTTGAAAGCTTCATCCCACTCCAAAGCAATTTTTGTACTACAAGCCACACTTGCTTCCTGAGGAACACATAATGCTGCTGCATCGCTTGGGAAATGTTCTGCAAAAATAGAACGATAGTAATATTCTTCTTTTGAAGTTGGCGTTTGTAACGGAAATTTAAATCTTGCGTTTGCCAATTGTTCGTCAGAAACTTCTTTTGCTACCACTTCTTTCAAAGTATCAATCCAGCTGTATCCTACTCCATCAGAAAACTGTTCTTTTTGTCTCCATGCAACACTTTCAGGCAACATATCTTCAAAAGCTTTACGAACCACCCATTTTTCCATCGGGTGCTCTTTGTTAATCATTTTATCTTGTGGGTTGATGCGCATCGCAACATCCATAAATTCTTTATCTAAGAACGGCACACGACCTTCGATTCCCCATGCAGCCAAACTTTTGTTAGCACGTAAACAATCGTACATGTGAAGTTTACCTAATTTACGAACGTTTTCTTCGTGAAATTCTCTTGCGTTTGGCGCTTTGTGGAAATATAAATATCCTCCGAATAATTCATCTGCACCTTCTCCTGAAAGAACCATTTTAATTCCCATTGATTTGATAACTCTCGCCATTAACCACATTGGAGTTGAAGCTCTTACTGTCGTTACATCATACGTTTCTAAGTTATAAATTACATCACGAACAGCATCTAAACCTTCTTGGATTGTAAATTTAATTTCGTGGTGAATCGTTCCGATATGTTTTGCTACAACTTGTGCTGCTGCTAAATCCGGAGAACCATCTAATCCTACAGAAAAAGAGTGCAATTGCGGATACCAAGCATCTGTTGTATCATCAGACTCAATACGTTTTTGTGCAAATTTTTTAGCTACAGCCGAAGTAATAGAAGAATCTAAACCTCCTGAAAGTAAAACCCCGTAAGGAACATCACTCATTAATTGTCTGTGAACCGCCGCTTCTAATGCTTCTTTAATAGCAGGAATACTTGTTTCGTTGTCTTTTACAGCATCATATTCTGTCCAGTCTCTTTTGTACCATTGTACAAATTCACCGTCTTTGCTAGTCATATAATGCCCCGGAGGAAACAATTGGATTTTTGTACAATATCCTTCAAGCGCTTTTAACTCAGAAGCTACGTAAAAAGTTCCGTGCTGATCCCAACCAATATACAATGGAATAATTCCCATATGGTCACGAGCTATAAAATACTCGTCTTTATCAACATCATAAATTGCAAATCCAAAGATTCCGTTCATTTCATCAACAAAATGAGGTCCTTTTTCTTTGTATAAAGCCAAAATAACTTCGCAGTCACTTTCAGTCTGAAAGTTATATCTTCCTTCAAATTGTTTACGTAATTCTCTGTGGTTGTAGATTTCACCATTTGCAGCCAAAACTAATTTTTTGTCTTCTGTAAACAAAGGTTGTTTTCCTGAAGCCGGATCAACAATAGCCAAACGCTCGTGAGATAAAATTGCTTTATCATTGCTGTAAATTCCGCTCCAGTCCGGTCCACGGTGACGAATGATTTTAGACATTTCTAATACTTGAGGTCTTAATGCTTCAGCTTTTTGCTTTAGATCAAAGGCACATACTATTCCACACATAATCTTATAATTTATATTTTTAATTGTAAATTTTATTTTGACAAGACAAAGATGTAATAATGGTTATAATTACAAAACACAAATATCAATTTT
>SEBM01000701.1 GCA_004296145.1 Flavobacterium sp. | reverse complement strand
GTTGTAAAATCTCTGTCGACTAATTCGCCTGTTTTGCTTTTTACTTTTTCGGTTAATGTTTCTTTATAAACAATTTTAAAAGCTGTTTTGGCAATTAGGTTTTGTACTTTTTCTGTGCTGTAAAGTTCAAATTCAAATTGCGTAAACGGAAGTGTTTTCATAAAACTTTCTTCTGCAAAAGTTAGACAGAAATTGCCATTTGGTTTTAAAACCCTGTAAATTTCTGAAAGTAATTCTTCTGGCTTCTGCCAAAAATAAATAGTATTTACGGTAAAGATTTTATCAAAAAATGCTTCCTCAAACGGAATTTTATTTCCATCATAAAGCGAAAAAAAAGCCTGTTTTTGAGAAACAAAATTTCTATTGATCTGGCGGGCTTCCTGAAACATTAACTCAGACATTTCAAGTCCGTAATATTTTAAGTCTTTCGCTTGTTCGAATAAAAATTCTGCGTGTCCGGCATTTCCGTGCCCTAATTCGAGAATTTTATTTTCAGTTGAAATATTAAGATTTTGAATCGAATGACGCGTCATATTGATGTTCGTTTCGTTCATCATATTTGCCATTTCGATTCCTTTTTCTCCTGATGGATTTTTTAATTGAGAGGCGATGGCTTGTAATTCTTCTTGTTTCATAACATTGTGAGTTAAATTCCAAAATATAAATTCCAAATTCCAATTGGACGCTTTTTTTGTCATTTCGACGAAGGAGAAATCTTCGTTGCTAGATCTAAAAGATTGAGTCTTCCATTTTCTACAATCTTGTCATCCTGAGGAACGAAGGATCTTCGTTAGAAACTCTACAGTGATTAGCTTCTCGTTGTGGATCTGCTTATGAAGATCCTTCGTTCCTCAGGATGAAAAAATGCGTGTTAGTTTCGCAAAAAAAATTAAAAAATATGACTAGCGATCTGTCTAATATTTTCAGATTTTCCCATTGAATAATAATGTAATACAGGAACTCCGGCTGCTTTTAGTTCTAACGACTGCTGAATCGCCCACTCGATTCCAACTTGTTTGATGGCAGCATTATCTTTGCATTGATCTACAGCGTGGATTAAATCTTCTGGTAAATCAATTCTAAAAATCTGCGGTAAAACCTGCAAGTGTTTTTTTACTGCAATTGGTTTGATTCCTGGAATAATAGGAACTGTAATCCCCATTTCTCTGGCTTTATTAACAAACTCGAAATACTTAGCATTGTCAAAAAACATTTGTGTTACCACATAATCTGCTCCGGCATCTACTTTTTCTTTCAGTCTTTTTAAGTCCGATTGCAAAGATGGAGATTCTAAATGTTTTTCAGGATAACCTGCAACACCAATACAGAAATCGGCTTTGTTATCGATATCCATAACTTCGTGAAGGTATTTTCCCTGATTTAGTAAATTAATCTGTTTTACCAAATCAATCGCATAATCATTTCCTCCTGCTTTCGGAATAAAATATTGCTCGTCTTTCATGGCATCACCACGCAAAGCCATAATATTATCAATTCCTAAGTAGTTACAATCTACCAAAAGATATTCTGTTTCTTCTTTGGTAAAGCCTCCGCAAAGTACATGAGGAACAGTATCTACATTGTATTTATGTTTTATAGAAGCGCAAATTCCTAGCGTTCCCGGGCGCATACGAGTCAATTTTTTGTCTAAAAGTCCGTTGCCTTTATCAATGTAAATATATTCTTCACGAGAAGTTGTTACATCAATAAAAGGCGGTTTAAACTCCATTAACGGATCGATATTATCGTATAATTCCTGAATGCTTTTCCCCTTTTGAGGCGGAATAATTTCAAATGAGAATAATGTATTTCCTTTGGCCTTTTCTATATGTTCTGTTACTTTCATTCTTAAAGTTATGAGTGATGAATTATG
>SEBM01000135.1 GCA_004296145.1 Flavobacterium sp. | reverse complement strand
TTTATAGCCAGTAAAACAATCGTTTCTTCATTGAAAAATGTTTACAATGATGTGGCTTCAAAAAAAATTGTAGCCAGTCCGTTTGCCAATTCTTTTGACGGATTAGGAAAAGCCTTTCCGAATGCAGACAATACACAATGGTGGCCTTTTGGTCATATTGGAGATCCTGATTTTGCCGATTTACCAACTGCCGTTTTAGGATTTGCCGTGGCCTCTCCTATTTTGTCTTTAGCTGAAGGAAAACGCAGCATTGAGATGAGCTTTTCATTTCATGATAATCTTCCTGTTACTGTTACAACTGCCGTTATCACAGAATGCCTGAGCCTTCAGCTCACTACTGCCAAAAAATGGTTAGAAGTTCCTGAAATTTCACCGTCATTAACCATAAAATCAGGCAGTTTTTACACAACTTCTGTTGCCGGAAAAGTTATGAAAATTGCTTTTCTGCTTGATGAAAATACAACTGCTATTACAGATTATGACCCTAAAATATATGGAGAAGAATTCGCTACCGATCTGCCTGTTGCAAAGTTCTATCTGGACATGGCAAAAGACAATGCATATGATCTTTACAAATCATTGGCTCAAAACCAATTAGAAAATATCACAATAAAAGTAGACGTTCAGAATATCCAAAATGCTGTTTTACAAAATGATAATGGCGCTATCAATGCTGCAAAACCATTTTTCCCATTTTCTACACAACCCGTTGTTGGTTCTAATTTTGGGATCAGTTACAGCGAAGCTTTTTCTAAAAACTGGGAAAAGATCATTGTTGATGTCCTTTGGAAAAATACTCCTCCGGATTTTGTAGAACATTACAAAGCTTACAAAACTTCTGCTGTAAATACGATTACGGTAAATGATTTTAAAACAAGTGTAATGTATGGAACTACTTTTAAAACTGCCGGAGCAATCGTAACTTCTAACAATTATTTTAAATATAAATTAGATATTTTATCGAATAATATTTGGCAGAATTACAACAATGATGGCTCTTTATTTACAACAACAAGTCCGTTTAAAACAAGCTTTACTATAAATAAAAGCAACTATTTTACCAGGAAAAATGGTCAGCTAAAACTAACATTAGCTACTTCATTTACATAATTTATATTCTAAAATATATGCTTTGGCGCTTTCTACCAGAAACAGAGATGTCGTAATTCCAAATGAGCCTTATACACCTTTAGCAGAAAATCTTGTTCTACATTATACTGCTTCAGAAACTACCCGTTTTACGAACACTGAGACTCAAACTATTGAAGAAGTTTATGCTTCAAACGAAGCTAAATTATTTCATATTCATCCTTTTGGATATGCTGAAGAACATAGTTTCTTAAAATCAAATCTGAATTATGTAAAAGATAAAAAATCCTATTTACTGCCAACTTACTGCAAAGGCGGAGAATTATTTATCGGATTAGAAAATGTACAGGATTTGCAGCAAATTACTTTATTATTTCAGGTATTAGAAGGAAGTGAAAATCCGCTGACGGCATCATTTTCGGGAAAACAAAAAATAGAATGGTCTGTTTTGGGAAATAACGAATGGCGTATTCTGGAATCTGCTGATATTTTATGGAATGAAACAGATAATTTACTGCAGTCCGGAATCCTGAAATTTAATTTACCAAAAGAAGCCACGCAGAATAACACACGACTTTCTAAAAATTATGTTTGGATAAAAGCCAAAATGTACAAAAAATTTGATGTTGTCTGTAAGATTACCGGGATACATTCGCAGGCCGTTTTAGCCACTTTTGAAAATAACTCGAATGATTTATCGCATCTGAAAACGGGATTAAAAGCACATTCTATTTCAAAATTACTTCAAAGACAAAGCAATGTAAAATCGGTTACACAACCGTACAATAGTTTTGATTATAAACCCGAAGAATCAAGTGAAGATTATTACAGAAGAGTCAGCGAACGTCTTCGTCATAAAAACCGCGCCATCACCATGTGGGATTATGAGCATATCCTACTTCAGGAATTTCCTGAATTGTACAAAGTAAAATGCCTGAACCATACTTCAGAGACATCGTATCAGTCACCGGGCAATGTGACACTTGTTGTTATTCCGGACACGATAAACAAAAACGTTTTTGACATTTACCAGCCACGCGTGAGTACGGCAACGCTCAATAAAGTGAAAAAACATATTGAAAAACTGAACTCGTTGCATGTCAATACTTTTGTGATTAACCCACTTTACGAAGAAGTTAAATTGGATTTGAAAGTAAAATTTAAACCCGGTTTTGATGAAAATTTCTATTCGAAACAACTCAATACCGACATTATCAATTTTTTGTCTCCCTGGGCTTTTGACAAAAATATTCCGATCACCTTCGGAATCAGTATTCACTCGAGTTCCATAATTAATTATATGGAGAAATTGGGTTATGTTGATTTTCTGCAGGATGTAAAAATTATGAAAAACGGCGCATTATCAGATAAGCTTGCAGTTCCGTCAAATCCGAAATCAATTTTGGTGTCTGCAAAATTACACAGCATCAGCACCGAGATTGTAGAATGTACTGTAAAAACCATAGAACCACAAGAAGAATGTCAACTGTAAACCAACATATCAGCATCCCAAAAAACGTCAGTTCTAACGATGACATGAGTTTTGATTTCCTTCGAAAAAAAGGAATCGAATATATTGAATCATTAGGAAGTCAGTTTTGGACCGATTACAACACACACGATCCCGGAATAACAATTCTGGAAGTGCTTTGTTATGCCATTACCGATCTGGGCATGAGAATCAATTTGCCTATTGAGGATTTGCTGAGCAACAACACACATCCTATTGATGAACAATTTTTTTCGGCTTCTAAAATTTTACCGACACAAGCGGTTACTGCTTTGGATTATCGAAAAATAATAATTGATATTGACCCGATACGAATCAAGAATTGCTGGCTGCAAAAAGCAACCAAAAAATTATTTGTTAATTGTAAAGAAGGGAAAATTTCGCTTGTAAAAGAAGATTTCAGCAGTACTCTGGAAACATTTATCAAAGAAACAGAAATCAAAGGCTACTATACCATTTTGGTTGATTTTGATGAAAAGAATCCTGTACAAAGAAATTTGCTTTTAAATCAAATTACCGAAAAATTTCATGCCAACAGAAATCTTTGCGAAGATCTTTTGGAGATAAAAGAAGTAGAAATTCAGCCAATTGCCGTTTGTGCCCTGATTGAACTGGAACCCGAAGCCGACGAAGAATATGTTCATGCCGTTATAACTTTAGAACTTGAAAAATATTTATCGCCTGGCGTTACTTATTATTCGCTAGCCGAAATGTTTGAAAAAGGCTATTCCAGCGATGAAATTTTTGAAGGCCCTTTTCTTGACAAAGGATTTATTGATACGGCAGAATTAGAAAACTCTTCTTTAAAAACCGAAGTCCGTCTTTCTGATATTATGCAGATTATTATGAATGTAAAAGGTGTGAGTGTAATTAAAGATATTTCGTTAAACAATTGCGAAGCGATAGAAACCGAAGGCAGCGTTTGGAATATTTGTATTCCGCCAAACAAAAAACCAAGTCTTTGTCAAAAAAGCACACTAAACTTTAGCAAAGGCGTTTTGCCGGTTACCGTCAACAAAACAAAAGCAAAAAAATATTTAGACGATTTAAAAGAAGATCTCGCTTACTCACAACGAAAAGCAGCGCAAAACAGAGAACTGGAAATGCCTCAGGGGAAAATTACAGAATCTGATTTTTACACCAGCATTACAAACAATTTTCCTGAAAATTATGGTATTGGAGAAATTGGTCTTTCTGAAACCGCAACGGCCGAACGAAAAGCCAAAGCCAAACAATTAAAAGGATATTTACTGTTTTTTGATCAGATCCTGGCGAGTTATTTTAAACATTTGAGTACTGTAAAAGAGTTATTGTCCATCAACAGCAATTTGTCTAATACTTATTTTACTCAGGTTATTGCTGATATGACCGGTTTTGAAGAAATTGTAAATGATGCTTATTTGTCTTCTGGTGAAGATAAACTCAATGAATTATTATTTGCCGGTCTTGACGATTCTATTGCAAGACAAAACAAGCTAAAAGATCATCTTATTGCAAGATTTGCAGAGCGATTTGGCGAATATGCTTTTTTAATGAAATCATTATATGGCGCTTCTGCAGATGAAATTGTATTACAAAACAAATCTGATTTCTTAATTAATTACGACACTATAAGCCGTGAACGCGGCAAAGGTTTTAATTATTTTAAACAACCTGTTTCTAATTTATGGAACACTTTTAATGTAACAGGATTAGAAAACAGAATTGCCGGTTTATTGGGAATCAAAGGCGACAGAAATCCTGTGACAGGCAAAAGCGGAATTAAAAGAAAAAATCTCTCAAATCTGTTTGTACAACTTTATGATCCTAGTCCGGGTGTGGTTCCCAATCTTTTTAGATGGCGAATCAGAAACAGTATCAATCAGATATTATTAACGGCAACCGAAGATTATCTGAACCAGTCAGATGCTATCAGGGAAATGTATTTTTCTATCCTGAAAATTTACGAAACACGTGAGAAAGACATTGAACATGCTTTTGAAAATCTTTTTGAAAACAGGGATAATGGAATTGCTTTTAAGGACACGGTCATCAAAACTTTTGAAGTAATAGAATCGGATACGCATCAATATTCTTTTCACATCATAAATCCGGAATTTGTTGACGACCTCAGCAATCCCGACAGGATTATTGCAAGACATTATGAACTCTATGCAACATTAGAAGAAGTAAAAGCGGCAATGCTTGAATTACTGATTTTCTTTAAAAATGAATTCGGCGATGAAGGAATTTTTCTGGTAGAACATATTCTTTTGGTTCCAAATCCAAACGAAACAATTGATGAAAGTTATTACATGCCGATTTGTATAGACGATTGCTCCGATACGTGTTGTATCCCGAATCCGTATTCGTTTAAAATCAGTGTGGTTTTGCCTGGTTATACATATCGTTTTGCCGATGTCGATTTTAGAAATTTTGCCGAAGACGTAATCAGGCAGGAAATTCCGTCTCATATTTTGGGTAAAATCTGCTGGATTGGTTATCGAAAAGATCACATTATAACGGTAGACAATGACTTGTTGGATTTTGAAAAAGATTTTAAAAATTTCCTGACAGATAAAACTCAAAATAAACAAGATGCTTTACCGGAATTCATCAAATCATTATCAAAATTAAATTCTATTTATCCAACCGGCACATTGTACAATTGTGTAGATGAAGAAGAAGAAATTTCAGGAAAAATAGTATTAGGAAGAACAAATTTAGGAACAATATAAAAATACAAGGTCATGGCAACAAAACTTACCACCATTACAGGAAATTATCATAGTTATGTAGAAGATCAGGTGTTAACACACTATCAGCTCAACGAAACTATAGATTATTTTGATGACCAAAATCGACTCAACAGAATCTTTCTTACCGGCACAGGAATTTTATGTGGCTTTGAGGTTTCTACCAATCCCGCCTACTCTATGGTATCAATAACTCAGGGAAATGGTATTACGACCGACGGCGATTTAATAAAATTAAGAACAGAAGCCAACAAACCGCTGGCCACTCTAATTAAACAAAAATTGTTCTCGATTGATCTTTCAAAAATTGATTATAAATCTTACCGCAAGTTTGATAATGACAAAGGCGATTATCTTCCTTTTAAAAGCGGAGACAGTAGCAGCAACATATTGCCAATGTGGGAATTACTCACAAAAGACACGGGATTGGAAAGTGGTGAATTACCGTTGACCAGTTTTACTAATTTGAAAAATCATGTTATAATCCTGTATCTTGAAAGTTATACTAAACAAGCTTCTCTGTGTGATGAAATAGATTGTTCTAACAGAGGCGCCGAAGAAATTTTCAATTTGCGTGTGCTCGTAGTAAGCCAGGAAAGTGCCAATATTATTATTGGAAAAAATGGTTCTCCGCAAAGAGACAGTCTTTACAATAAATATGATGTTTTTCAAAAATACAATTTGCTAGACGAGCTGGGTGTCCGAAAAGTGATTCCGACATTCAATACTACCTCAACGACCAATAAAATTAAACAGCTTTTTTATGCCGTTGTCAACGATAGTTCATTTCGAGCTGATTTGATTGAGAATCTGACTACTATATTTTCGTCTTTTGGTTATACGACACAACTTTCAGGTATTGTAACCCGTATTAATACTTTGTTTACAATTGCAGACTCAAACAATATCCCGACAGATATTCACTATCGATACGATTTATTAAAAGATGTCGTGGCTACTTACAAAGAGCTGAAAGATCTTTTCATCCAGCTAAAATCTGAATGTAATCCGCCAATTGGTTCCTTTCCTAAACATCTGTTTTTAGGATTAATTGAAGACAATAACCGTTTTAAAGACTACAGACATCAGTTTTACAAAGCGCCAATTTTAGATCAGAATAAAACATTTAACAATTTCGATTCTTTGGTTCGAAGACTCAAAAGTATTTTAGATAATTATCAGGTAACGGCCAATGTTATTAAAATTACGCCCTCAAAAACAACGGGAAAATTAGGCACGAAGTCAGTTCCTTATTACTATAATGTTGATGACAATTTATTACATGCCTGGGATTTTGAAAAAAGCAATCTTTATATTCATAAAAACAACTTCAGTTATCACACCACTAACCTCGCAAATTACGATTACATCAAATCTCCGTTGGCTTATTGCATAGACGATCACGATTTTTATCGAATTGAAGGTTATATGAATGATAGTGTTGATGATGTAAAAACCTTTTTGAACTCCAAAAAAATAGAACACGGATTGGATTTTGATTTTTATATTCTGGATGTCGCTGAAGATGCAGCAGATTTAAAAATCCTTTTCAATACAAATTACTCTTTTGAGCACAAAGCCGGCGTTAAAAAAGGCGGAACTTTATTATTGCTTAAATCCGGAACAACATTCATTACCGATTTTGCGATTGAAGGAAAAATTAGTGCTGACGACGGTTTAGGATGCTGCACGATTAAAGGATGTTCTTATCCATGGATTAGTTCACTGCGCTATATTAATAATTTATCAAGAAGCTTAAGAGGTACTCCAAGTAAGAAAATAGATATGCCAACGCATTACAGGTTAAGCGTAAAAAAATATTCTATAAACGGTGTTAATTTAATTACGGACAAAGTCACAGTAAGCATTCCGTTAGATCAAATTTTGGCTCGTCGTTTACACGTAGTAATGGAAACGTTAAATACCCAATTTCCAACAGGTCTTTTGTTTGATTTTATCGAAGAAGAAAAAAAATTAAGAATTATGCGACTTGAAAAAGATGTATTTGAATTTGAAGTCCAAGACATTACGCTTTCTATACGTACTCCCATCTACACATTTAACGAAAACGGAGTTCTCAAAAATGGTAAACCGTTCAGCTCAAATAAAATAACCTGTTCGATCTTTAATTCACATAAAGCGGATATTTACAAAAAAATCCATGCTAATTACGATCCAATCAACAAAGACGATGATAATTTTGGCCGTTTCAAAAAAGACTGGTACAAATGGGAAGATCTAAGAAACTTATTAAGAAAACATCATGTTACAGAAGAATTTCCAAGATATCCAAAAGAGTTTTATGATTTTTATCGCATCCCAATGGTTTATGATAATTACCATGAAGGAGATCCGGACAATGTTGCAGATCATCTAATGAATATTGCTACTCAAATCAATGAAATAGATAATAGACTTACCCAAATTTATATTGGTGGTGACTGGACTAGCGGAAACTGGGTCAATACTACTATGCAAAATTATTATTTAGAAAATAGTACCGATACCAATGATGACTTAGTGTTGTTTATGAATTTAAGAAAAAAGATTCATAATGAAAATAACCTAAGTAAATTCATGATTCATATTGACAGCAAAAGAGAAGTAAACCTTTCAAAATTTGAAAACCTATTCGCTGCATACGCTAATATAGCTGAATTTTATTTTTACAAACCTACAGAAGGTTACTTCATTTTGATAGGAAGAGATCGTCAGGCGTTAGAAGAATATAAAAAAGATCACAGACTTGTAGTAGATAACAAAAAAGAAACCAAGCCTGTTGCTAAAAATCCAAGAAAGCCTGTTGCCAAAAATCTAAGAAAACCAAATAAGCCCAAATAAAAAAGCTTGAGAGCAATACCACAGTACGCATCTCAAGCTTTAATGGGGAGTTGCCATCGCATTACGATGACTCTTTTTTCCCAGTACAACCTAACGGTCTGATACAAATGTAGGAAAAAAATCTAAACCACCAAATAAAATGACTAAAAATTTTCATAGTATTCAAAGAGTTTTTTTAGAAATAGACACCAACTCAATGGTAATAGCTAATTCTATTAAAAATAATGTTGGTGTATACCTGCAAAATGAACTTTTTCCTGTTTTAGAAAAGCAATTTAACAGCATTGAAAATATTGACAACCAAATAGTTCAAATAGAAAAAATGGAGATATCGATTCAGTCGGATTCTGGAAAAAATGGCGCTTCATTTTCTAATAGTGAAACTAAAAATGATATGAAAAACCGTATCGAAAAAGAGATTCAAAAGGCGCTAAATGAATTGCAAAAGCCATCTGGAAATGAAGAAAAAACAAACAAAATATGTAAGATTTCTAAAGAAGAAAAAGAGCTACAAACCCTGCTTTATTTTATAGAAAATGGCAGTCTTCCGTGGTGGATTTCTAAAAATGATACTATAGAAT
>SEBM01000134.1 GCA_004296145.1 Flavobacterium sp. | reverse complement strand
GTTTCACACCCTCAACAAGACGAACAAATTCAGCTTTGTAACCTTCAGTATCGTCTGATATTCCTTGTTTTGCCAATTGAATAATTTCGTCAGATGATTTGTTTATAATCAGTTTTGAATCTCTTAGTTTTAATCCAAACCAGGCAACCGCAGTGCTGAATTTAAAATCTTCGCTTGCGCTTTGTAATGCCACAGCTTTGTTTGCGATAACATTTACCATTTCTATACTTTTATTGCCGTCTGGTTTTTTATAACGGAATTTTATCGTTGCCAGTTCATTATTTAAATTTGTTGCCGTTTCTTCTACTTTAGTATATTTTAAATCGTCCGGTAAACTGACAGTATATTTACTGGAAACTCCTGCCGGAATAATTTCATATAAAGCCGTAACAATGTGGTTGCTCCCCAATTCACCCGCATCAATGGCATCATTTTTAAAATCTTCCGGACGAAGTTTTCTGTTTTCATAACCAATCAAGCGATAAGCCTGAATTTGTTTTGGATTAAATTCGATCTGGATTTTTACATCTTTCGCGATAGCAAACATAGAACCTTTAAATTCTTTTCCTAAAAAACGATTTGCTTCCTGAATGTTGTCGATGTAAGCGTAGTTTCCGTTTCCTTTATCTGCCAGCTTTTCCATTTTACTGTCTTTATAATTTCCCATTCCGTAACCCAGACAAGTTAAGAAAACACCCGTTTTTCTTTTTTGTTCAATTAGTCTTACCATATCAGAATCAGAAGAACTGCCTACGTTAAAATCGCCGTCTGTTGCAAGAACAACTCTGTTGTTTCCGTCTTTAATAAAATTTTCTGTTGCAATTTTATACGCCAGTTCAATCCCTTCGCCTCCGGCAGTACTTCCACCTGCATTAAGATTTTCTAAGGCATCAATAATAGTTTTCTTTTCACCGCCCGAAGTTGGAGGCAAAACCAAACCTGCTGCTCCTGCATAAACTACAATGGCAACTTTATCTTTTGGACGAAGTTCATTGATCAATATTTTCATTGATTGTTTCAGTAAAGGCAGTTTGTTGTCGTCACCCATAGAACCGGAAACATCAATTAAAAAAACAAAATTAGAAGCAGGTAAACTTTCTGTTGCAAGATTTTTTCCCTGAAGTCCAATTCTTAAAATACGATTTTCAGGATTCCAAGGCGATTCGCTCAATTCTGTATTAATAGAAAACGGATCCTGATTTTTTGGCTGTGGATAATTGTATTTAAAGAAATTGACCATTTCCTCAACACGCACAGCATCTTTTGGAACATCCTGACCATTGTTTATAAAACGTCTAACATTGGTATAAGACGCATTATCAACATCTATCGAAAATGTAGACAAAGGCGCTGTTTTTGGACTTTCGAATTCATTTTCCAGAAAAGTATCATAATCTTCATTATTGTCTTTCTGTTGCATATTTCCTATGCGAATGTTTATTTCTTCTTCTGAAAGATCTTTATAGATTTCGTTTTTGGTTGCAATAACAACGGCTCCGTTTTTAGCTTTGCTGCCATAAGCAGAAGTTGCATTTTTATCTTTCAAAACTTTTACATCATCAATATCGTTCGGATTTATTTTTGCCATGGCATCCGCTTTTATAAGAACTCCGTCTACAATATATACCGGTTCATTTTTAGTATTAACTGAAGGAGCATCGCGGACAATTAATTTTCCCTTAGGCGAATATTGTTTATTAGCCTGCGTAATTGTAGTACCTGCAACCACTCTCATAGATGCCTGAGAACGCGGTTTTCCTTTCTTTCTGGAAACTCCCTGTGCTACGACCACAACTTCCTGCAAAAATGATTGTTCTTCATACATCACTATATTGATAACGTTTTTATCTTCTATGACTACATCTTGCGTTTTAAATCCGATATAGCTAAAAACAAGAATGTCTCCTTTATTAGCTTTAATGGAATATTTACCATCAAAATCAGTATTGGTTATTATTTTTGTGCCTTTAATAGAAATACTAACTCCCGGAAGCGCTATATATTTATCTGTAACAATTCCTGTAATCGTTTTTTCCTGTGCAAATGTCACGAAACATATAAGCATAGTAATGGCTGATGAAATAAGTTTTAGACTTTTCATGATAGTAAGTTTTAGATTAAAATTTTAGGTTTTAGCTATTGCTTCAAAGCTGGTTTTCCTGTTTTTGTAGTGATGATAACAACTCCTTTTTTGCCTTTTTCGCCATATTTTTGAGTGGCTTCCAAATCCTGAAGAATTGTTATGGTTTTGATTTCCTGTTTGTTTAAAGGTGCATAAGGACTCTTCGGATTCTTGCCAAATAAATCTTCTTCAGAATAATAATGTCCGTCAATGATATATAAAGGTTCATCTAAAATCACGAGAGATTCCACATTTTCGGGATTAAGATTCGGAAGTTCATCCTGCATCATTTTATCTCTTTTGGCATCATCTGTATGAGCCATTGCGTTTCCGTTCAGAATTACCAATGGAGCACTTTTTTTAGCTTGTCGGGTTTCTTTTTCAGAATCGGCAATTCTGTACGATTCGCTTTTTGCAGGTTTTGCAGATTCGTAAACCAAGGCTTTGTCTTTAGAAGATTCTGTTTCCTCTTCTACTTGACCGGAAGGCATTGCTGCGGCAGGAGCTGGCATTTCGTCAGCTACTATTGTTGGTGCGGGCTCATAAACTAAACTTTCTGTATTTCCACTTTGTACTTCATAACTTGCAACAGGCGGTTGTTGTTTAATTTGATTGTTCAGAATTTCTTCAGCTTCTGTTTTTGAAACTATTCCTGAATCTTCAGAAGTTGCAATCTGATCTTTTGGCTGCTGAATTTTTTCAGTTTCGTTGGTTACAACCTTATTTGTGTTTTCAATAGTTGCATTTTTGTCTGTTTTTAAAAATTGAGAACCTAAAGAGATTACTAATAAAAAGGAAGCGGCAATTGCAATTTTTTTCCAAAGTGCAATTGTTTTTTTTGCCTCTTTTTTGTCGAGTTTGTCTTCAACGCGTGACCAGACCTTTTCCATTGCTGGAAAATCTTTCAGCTCTGCATTTTGTGCAGCGTCTTTAAATTTATCGAATATTTTATCTTGATTGTCCATGACTATTTTGCTTTTTGATAATACAATTTATTTACTAAATCCTTTAGCTTGGTTTTCGCGGCGTTCAATTGTGATTTTGAGGTGCCTTCAGAAATGTTGAGCATTGCGGCTATTTCTTTATGTCCAAAACCTTCAATAACAAAAAGGTTAAAAACAGTTTTACAGCCGTCCGGAATATGGTTTAATAAATTGAGTAAATCTTCTTCTTCTAAATGATTGATCTCGTCAGTAAAAGGTTGTGAAAGCAATTTGACATCATCCAGATACATATTAAAGTTTGTATTCTTTTTGATTGTTGCCAGACAATGGTTCACAGTTATTTTTCTGCACCACGCCTCAAAAGCCAGAACTTCTTTTAGTTGTTCTATTTTAGTAAATATGGTATAGAAAGCATCGGCCATTGCTTCTTCTATTTCTTCTTCGTTTTTTAGGTATCGTTTGCAAAGGCGATACAGCTTCGGAGCCATATACTCATACACCTGACGCTGCGCATCGCGGTGCATTTTTTTGCAGTTTGCTATTTGAGTTTCGTTTATCACAATTGTTGTCTTTCTTATATAGAGAGATTAAAAGATAAAAAGGTTGGGATGAAGATGAAAAAAAATAAAAATAATATTTTTTAAGGTTGGTTTACAGGTTTTTACCGAAAAAGATGCATAAAGAATTTACACAAAGTTTTTCTGTAGAGACGCACTGTAGTGCGTCTAACACAAAGTTTAGAAAATTATAGTTTTTTATTCCCTGCAAATGTCATTATAGAATTCTACAATTTCATTTATTTGATTAGAAGTATACTTGTTGTCTTTTATTTTTTTGACAAGAAAATCGCAATCAGAAAAGTATGTTGTGGTAACTTTTTTCCAATTCGAAAGAATTCCGATATTTATATGAGTTGGATATTCATCATTTTTTCTTTTTAGATAAAAAACTTCAGTAGTTTGTTTATTTGGTTCGCGGTGCTTACTCAAAATACTCTCTCCTTTTTGGAGATCAACAAATTCTGGATTCATATTAATAAGAAGTAATGTTTTTTCTAATCTGTATAACTTGACTTCGCCGTCAACAACAAGTTCGAGAAGTTTAGGATTATCAAAAGAATTTAGTTTGACATATTCATAAGTGTATAACATATGAAAATCAGGAAACTCAATTTTAGAAACATTTTCAAAATCCCAGGTATCAGCTTTGCTGTCAAGAGAAATCCTAAATTTTATTTTATTGTTTTTTATAATTCCATAACCTTCAATAGAATCTCCATCTTTAAAAAACAACGTGCATTCCTGATCTTGAGAATAGGCTTGAAAAGTAAATAGAAATAAAGTTATTAGAATTAATTTGAAGGTTTGTTTCATTGATAATTCGATTTTGTATTTGGTCACTCTTGTCATTGCGAGGAACGAAGCAATCGCACTAGCAATGATAACTGTTTTTTATTTTGCAAATGAGATTGCTTCGTTCCTCGCAATGACATAAAATGTGGAAATACATTGAAGAAAATCGAATTTAAATCTCCGATTTTGAAATTATACTATTTAACAGGTAGCGTCAACTTAAAAATCTTAGTTTCCAAAACCTCCGTATCATTATCCTCACAAAGCAAAAACTCAATTTTGTTTTTTTCTTTTTTATAAAAAGTTAACCCTTCAAATTTATTGGTTGAAGTTATTTTTTGAGTGAAATCTATTTTCATGGTTTTAAGATCAATTCGTCCTATGAAACTTCCAAGGATTTCTCCATCTTCATAAGTTGATTTAGTGTCTTCGGCAGTAGAAAGAAAATAGATTTTGTCTTCCACTAAAATGGCATCGGTAAAACTGGAACGAACTCCTTTTATTTTTGGAAGTTTATAATTGGTTGCCACCAAAGCAAATTCTTCGCCTAAACTTTTAGCGTGAATAGTGAAAATGGTATTTTTATTTGAAATTCCGTTTCCGCGATTGAATAAATACCAGTTTTCACCATCGAAAATCGCACCTTCAAGATTAAAATCTTCGGGTTTTATTTCGCCGAAACTTTGCATTAAACCATACAAATCGACCAAATTATTTTTTTGAAGAATTGAATTTGATTTTAAATCAAATTCAATCATCTTGTTTCTGTTTTCGGTTGAACCGGAACCAAAAACATACAAAGTATCGTTGTGCTGTGTGATAGATTCGAAATCTGGTTTTAAGCTTTTTGCAATATTCTGCGTTGGATTATCTATCAAAGGATGTTGGTTCAATTGCTGATTCTGCATATTGTATTCATACAAGAATCCGCTGTTGTCGCCAATAATATACAATGCGTCATTATTGTAGAATAATCCTGATGCCGAACCGATTCCGATGATTTGAAATAATATTTCCAGTGTGAATTTTTCCATGAAATGAATATAGAATTTATTTTTTTATTTCTTTGAATTAAGAAGCCTTGTAGTTTCTTTATTAACTGCCTCCTGAATTTCTAATAAAGATTGAGAAAAAATGCATTCCGCAATACTTATATAGACTAAATTGTTATCATCAGATAAACTTTCATTATTTACATATTCTTCGCCGGAGCTGTTGGCTCCGAGTAACAGATGTATTGGAGTTCCTTCGTTGTAAAGAAGATTAGTTATCTCAATTGCTCTTTTTAAAATTTTTTCCTGAATATCTTTTTGACCAACGGTATATTCAAATCTTGATACACACTGATATAATGAACAAAATTTCACATTTTTATTTAAAGGAAGAACATTTAATGTCCCTTCAATTGGTTCTAGGTGTTTAAAACATTTTCCAAAAACTTCAACATATGCTTTATTCATGTTCTCTTCCTTTTGACAATAAATGTGATTTATTGATAAAAGAAAAAGTATTAGAAATAGTTTGTACATTGAATTTAGAAAAAAATGAATTTTGTTTTAAATGTATAGCCGTTTCATTAGCTATCGGAATTCGTAAAAGTAGTATATTTACTATTACGATAAAACCGAAAATATATGAAATCGATAGATCCGAATGATTTTAAAGTTGTAAAAAAAGTAAATCTTAAAAAGATTCCGACTTTGTTGGACATAGTTGCCGATGACGAAGAAAAAGAAGAAAAACTAGATAAAGTTCAGGCAAAACTGAGCGATTTTCAGGAGATAATGTATGCTTATAATAAATACAGTGTTTTAATTTGCCTGCAGGGAATGGATACTTCTGGAAAAGACAGTTTGATTCGCGAAGTTTTTAAAGAATTTAATCCGCGTGGCGTAGTGGTGCATAGTTTTAAAACGCCAAATTCAACCGAATTAGAACACGATTATTTGTGGCGACATTATATAGCGCTCCCTGAAAAAGGAAAGTTTGCCATTTTTAACCGTACACATTATGAAAATGTTTTGGTAACAAGAGTGCATCCGCAATTTATTTTAGGAGAAAATTTGCCGGGAATAAATTCGGTTGAAGATATCAAACCAAAATTCTGGGAAAAAAGATTGGATCAGATCAATAATTTTGAAAGTCATATTGCCGAAAACGGAACCATTGTCATGAAGTTTTTTCTGCATTTGAGTAAAGAAGAACAACGTCAAAGATTATTGCGCCGTTTGGAAGAAGGAAAACACAATTGGAAATTTTCTCCTGGAGATTTAAAAGAGCGCGAACATTGGGATGAATACCAGCAATATTATGAAGAAGCAATAAACAAGACTTCTACAGAAAAAGCGCCGTGGTATATCGTACCTGCCGACGACAAAGAAATGGCCCGCTACATTGTGGCCAAAATTATCTGGGAAGAACTGAAGCAATATACTGACATACAACAACCTGAATTGGATGAAGAAATAAAATCACACTTTGAGGTTTATAAAAAGGAATTAAAGAAAGGGTCTTAAAATTAAGACTCTTTTTTTTGTTTAATGTTATTTGTATTTTATGAATGTTTTGTATTACTAATTTAATGTTAATTTTTTTATCCTAAAAAGGGTATTTTGATTTGGTTTTTATTTTTTTCATAATAGCAGAATAATTTTAAGTTAAAGTGTAGGGGTTTACTTTGTAAAAAAATAGAAACAAACTTTAGCCAAATGAAAAGAATTATTTTACCACTATTTATTCTTGGATCGTTGCTTACATCATGTAACAATAACGATTCTAAAGATGAAACAGAACCAACAACAAGTGTTGTATTAAAGGATCAATCTGTAACGCCAAGTTTATTGAAAGCGCAGGCAGGTTTTGAAAGCTTAAAAATTTACTCTCTTTTTGGTTCAGATGACGTTTTCCCAGACAGTCCAAATTATGTTTTTGGAGGTTCTGCCGATGGTTCAGGATTATTAAAAAACGCTGACGGAACTTTTACATTTTTAGTAAACAACGAAGACAATTTTGCAGTTTCGAGAATTACACTTGACAAAACATTCAAACCTACAAAAGGAGAATATTTGTTAAACTCAAGCGGAGGAACATGGAGACTTTGTGGTGCTACAATGGCTACTCAGGCAGAACATGGTTTTGGACCGGTTTATTTAACTTGTGGAGAATCTGGAGAAGAATCCCGTACACACGCTTTGGATCCTTACGGAAGTGCAGGAACAGCATCGGTTTCTAAAGAATTGGCAGGATTTGGACGTTTAAGTGCAGAAAATGCTTTGCCTTTGCGTACTAGTGCTTACAAAGGAAAAACTGTAGTTGTTATTGGTGATGATGACTCTGGAACTTACGGAGGTCAGGTTTTTATGTATGTAGGAAATTCTGTTGGTGATTTAACAGGAGGTTCTTTGTACATGCTAAAAAGAAATGATGATAATCAAAGAGAAAAAGATATGGAAACTGGTAAAACATATCCTGTATCTTTTGTGAAAATTGATAATCATACCACTATGACAGGAGCGCAGATCAATGCTGCTGTAAATACTTTGAAAGCCATTAAATTTGGTAGAGTTGAAGATTTGGATTACCGTAAAGGTGGAAACACGGCAGATCGTGAATTGTATTTTAACGTAACAGGACAAGATGTAACCGGTATAAATGCAGATGCTTCAAGAACTAAATACGGAAGAGTTTACAGATTAAACCTTGATGCTGCAGATCCGTTAAAAGGAACTCTTGAAGTTATTTTGGATGGAGACAACCGCACAGGAATTGCTGCTAAATTTCAAAACCCGGATAACATTTGCGTAACTAAAAACTATGTTTACGTTCAGGAAGATTCTAACGGATATGGAGACGAAACGCACGATGCCTACATTTATCAATACAACATCGCTACAAAAGATCTAAAAGTTGTAGTAGAATTAGATCACCATCGTACAGCTACAGACGCTGCTAAATATAACGTTGGTGGAACATCTAAATTGGGAACTTGGGAATACGGAGCTTTAATTGATGTTTCTGAGCAACTTGGTATTGATGATACTTTTATGTTGAGCGTTCAGCCACATACCTGGACAGGAGCAAAATACAAAGGTGTTGATGGAGGAACAAACCGTCCTAACGAACAACAGGCAAGTCAAATAGTAGTTATTAAAGGTTTAGCAAGATAATTTTTAAATTATTACAAAACAAAAATACCCGTGAAGAGCGGGTCCTTCACGGGTATTTTGTCAAATGACATCAGCTGAAAGCTAGTAAACTATTTTTCTGCTAACCTCACCTTTATCTGTAGCTACATTTATAATAAGTACCTGCTGTGCGGCGCTGAATCCTGTAAGGGTAGCGG
>SEBM01000133.1 GCA_004296145.1 Flavobacterium sp. | reverse complement strand
AAATAACGCTGTGTTCAAATTTTGTTAATCTCCATTTGGCATTCGATTTCTTTGTTTAACTTTGTTAATTCAGTACTCTAATAAAAATTATTATAAATTTCATATGAAACAAATAGCTCTGGTTATTATTGCCTTCATTACTTTTTCATGTACACAAGCTCAAAAAACAAGTTTTTCTAAAGAAGCTTTGTCTGAAAAATTATTAACTACTGACGGAAGTCAGATTGCGTTTAAAAACATTTTAAAAAAATATAAAGGAAAAACTCTCGTTATCGAAGTTTGGGCTTCGTGGTGTGGTGATTGCGTAAAAGCAATGCCAAAAGTAAAAGAACTTCAGGCAAATAATCCTGATGTTTCTTATCTGTTTCTTTCTGCTGATAAAACGGCTGATAAATGGAAAATTGGAATTGAAAAACACGAACTTAAAGGTGATCATTTTATGATGAACGACGGTATGAAAGGTGTTTTTGGAAAAGCAATTGATTTGGATTGGATTCCGAGATACATCATCGTTGACAAAACCGGTAAAATTGTATTATACCGCGCCATTGAAACTGATTTTGATAAAATCAACGAAACCTTACAAAGCCTTAAATAAATTTCAATTACAAATTGAAATTTAAAAAGACTTTCAAGAATAAAAACAAAAATTAAAAGAATAACAAAAACTACCAAAATGAGAAAAAAGATTGTTGCAGGAAACTGGAAAATGCATAAAAACGCAGCACAGACTGAAGAATTATTAAGCGAATTAATTACTAAAATACCAGCACAAACAAATGCACAGGTTATTGTGGCTCCAACATTTGTAAACCTTGCTGCTGCGGTTGCTAAAGTAAAAAATACTACTATCGGAGTTTCTGCTCAAAACGTTCACCAGGCTGAAGGCGGTGCTTTTACAGGAGAAATTTCTGCAGAAATGTTGACTAGTATTGGTGTAAACACTGTAATTCTTGGTCACTCTGAGCGTAGAGCTATTTTTCACGAAAGTGATGCTTTAATTGCTAATAAAGTTGACACGGCGCTAAAACATGACATGACCGTTATTTTCTGTTTTGGAGAAGAATTAAAAGACCGTCAATCTGATAATCATTTTAATATTGTTGAAAACCAATTACGTGACGGATTATTCCACATTGCAAAAGAATCATGGTCAAAAGTAGTTTTGGCTTACGAACCAGTTTGGGCTATCGGAACCGGAGAAACTGCTTCACCGGAACAAGCACAGGAAATGCACGAATTTATTAGAGAAGTGGTACGTAAATCTTTTGGAGCTGATATCGCTGACGAAGTTTCAATTTTATACGGTGGTTCTGTAAAACCAGAAAACGCTAAAGAAATTTTCTCTAAACCAGATGTAGACGGTGGTCTTATTGGTGGAGCTGCTTTAAAAGCTGATGATTTCTTAGCAATTGTTACTGCTATCTAGATTTTAGATTTTAGATTTTGAAATCCTTATATAAAAAAAGCGTTCGTAAAACGAACGCTTTTTTTATTCTTCATTTTTCCTTCACTTATAACTCATAATTTATAACTCATAACTTCCTAAAGCCTAATTTATAAACGATTGCAGCAGCGGGCAATCATACTTTTTAAAGGTTTTCGTTGTTTTATAAATCGAATAAAAATTGAATAACTCCTTCCCTGCTTTAAACGGGCTTTCTTTATCTTCTACAGCAACGTAATCAGCATAAAAATCATAATAATTACATTCAAAAAGCATCAGGCTGGCCATGGCTTTCTGGTCTTTCGTTTTGGCCATTTTTAAAGCTTTCTGATAATAGAGTTTAGCCATTTTTAAGTTGTAATAATTCCCGTTTTGATATTTCTTTTCGGCTTCACTGTTTTCGCCATAAATATAATCAACATAAGAATCACTGCCGGACGACCAGTCGTAAGCAAGCATCATCCAGGAATTCCCTAAATACGAAACATTAAAATAGGCATGAGCCAATTGCAAATTACTTTCTGCTGTATTTTGTTTTTTCAGCTGAATCAATTTGGCAATAAAATTAGCTTTATTGAAATGATAATCGAACTTTCGTTCTTTATCTTTTTGCAATATTTTCGGCATAAAAGGATTTTCATTCAGATAGCTTTTATACTCATAATTTTTATCCCAAAAATCTTTTGAGATACTCGAAAAAGTACTGTACGCTAGTTCTAAATCATTGTTCCTAAAAGCTATTGTTCCTTTAAGATCTCTGTAATAATCTGCATTTGGTGCAATAGTTCCGGAGCAAATATATTTTTCAAAAGCAGTTTTATCTTCTTTTTGCTGTAACGCAATCAAACGATCTGCATCTTCTACGGTAGCGTGGCGGTCAAAATAGCCAATATAAGTATAGTAGTAAGGATTATTATAGATGGAATATTCACCTGCATTTTTATTGTCCGATTTCATGAACAACAAACCAGCAGTAACCCTATCGCCTTTTTTGAAAAATTCATCACTTGCAATTCGATATAATGTGTATTGGTTTTTAAATAATCCGTTGTCTTTTTCTACTAAATTTTCAACCGAATCAAAGTATTTAAAAAGCTGATCCTGTACTTTTTCACTTTTCAGATCTTCTTGTTTTAATGCTACCAATGCAAGCTGAATATTTTTTTGCATCTGAATGGATGCATTGGCATTATAAGAAATCATATTGGTATATTTTTTTCCTAAATCTACTTCGTCATCTATAAAACAAAGCTGCGCAATAGCCGTAGTTATAAAGTCTTTTTGTTCTCCTGAAGTTTCTTCGCGAATACTTATTAAAAAGTCTTTAACCTGTTTTAAATACAAAATATCCTTAGAGAAATTTTCCTGTTTAGCAATAGCATAATCCTGATACCAAATCTCTTCATTAAAAACAACCGACGGAGCTCCGTTTGTGTATTGTGGTGTAAAAATCCAATCTTCCAGTTTATTGATTTCTCTTCCAATTAAAAAACTTAAAAAGGTACTGTTTGGGCTTAATTTATAAACTTCCTGAATTGCTTTTAAATCCGGTGCAGGATTTCGCAAACTTTCAATGGCAAGAATTACGCTGCGTTCTTCATCATTTTGAGCTAATGCTAATGTTTCCTGTGTTAATTTCCAGTTATAATGCTGCAGAACCGCAAATGATTTTTCTTCGCAAGTCGCAAATACTTTACTTAACAGATAATTTTGCAAAGACAGATTATCGATAGACAATGCTTTATAGTACAAAGCCCATGGTTCTAAAATCGTGTTTTTAGAATTAGCAAAATAGGTATCATATAAACGAATTACCTGTTCTTTATCCTGATTATAAAAGCTGTATCTTAAATTTAAAAATGCATAACGTTGTTTTAGAAAAGCGTCTTTTGCTTTGGCAATTCTTTTGTCAAAATTATTTACAACTGCCAGTTTATGATTGTGACTATTGTAACTAATATCTCCCCAGGATTCCCATTTTACATTTGTATCGCCATTATATTCTACTGTTTTGGCAAATAAAACATACTCTAAAAAAGCCTTATTTTTTGGAAGCAATAAGGTTTTTATAAACGTATTTTTCTCAAAGACCTTTTTCAAAGTATTGTTTTCATATGCACTTTGCAGGTATTCAGAATTTGTTTGGTATAAAATTATATTGACATCATCAGGATTCACCTGATTTCCTAATTTCTTTTTCCATTCTAAACAATTTAATTCCTGATCAGCAGTAGAAATTTTATCTGTAAAATAATAATTGTCTGCAGAATAATAAAATGGCGTAAGTTTAAAAAAACCTTCGCGTTGTGCTCTAAACAAACTTAATCTGCTGGACTCTGCAGAAATGCTCCATCCACAGGCAAAAGAAACCTGAATGCTTAAAATGAAAAGCAAACTGCTAAAAGCCTTCATAAAACGATGAGATGTTTTGTATTCCATAATTGTTTATATATTTAGAATCAAAAGAGAAAAAAGTAACCCTTGTCTGATTATCAATCTTAATTTTGCTTTTTATAATCGAAATCATTTTATCGAGTTCCTTATCAGAAATTTTCTCAATCCTAATTTCGTCACCATTTCGCAAATACGTCTGCCCTACCAGAATATCGTCTTGCAAAACAAATTTATCAGTATCGGTTTTCTTTAATTTTATTGTGTCATTCATCAGATTATCATAATCAGATAAAATTCCCTTAAACTGATTTCCCCTGAACACTACAGCCCAACTGTACAGTGGCAATGCTATATCTAGTGGCAGCTTATAATCTCCATGTGTAATATATTGTGCCAGTTCATCGCTTGTTCCTATCGAATTTTTGGTTTTAAAATCGTCTGGTTTTGTCAGGTTATAACACATTAATAATCCTTTATCAACTGGTGGCGTTCCCGCTTTTTCGGCATATTTATATTGCCAAAGTCTTATTGTTGCTGCAATTTTAGAAGTTTGTGAATTCTTTTTTATTTGTTTAAGAAGATAGAAATAATTCTCTTTTGACTTTTCTGTCCAATCACAATCAATCAGGATTTCTTTAAAATCAACTTTTAATTTTGAAAGTTCAATTGCCCTTACAGAATCATAATTTAACTGTTTATAGTTCTGATTTTTATAATAATTTTCAGGATATACTATTTTGTCAGCATTGGCACGCGCCTGATTTTCATTCATAGCAACTCCAATTTTCTGAATCCGTTGTGCAATTCTACCGGCCAGGCTGTCTAATTGTATTTTATTGGCCTGCAAAACAACCTCATTGGTAATAAATATACTTGGGGTTATTTCAGGGTTACTTTTGTTGAGATTAATATCTTTAATAGTCGCAACCGGCAAAGGTTCTTTTGCATATGGATTCCAATCAACATCAAAAAAACGGACATAAAGGTGTTTTACATTCATATTTTTAAGCAAAGAATCTTCTTCTTTTTGAAAATTTAATTCTGTTTTCCAATAACAAAATGAGCGAACAACTTCATGTTCTTTTTCACAACTTGCTCCATTAAAAACGATAAGCAACAAGATAAAATACAGGCTTTTCATAAAGGGATAATTTCTTACAAATAAAAAAACAAAGTTAACATATATTTAGTCACATATTATTTTGCATATCGATTTTTTTTACGTTTTCATTCTTACCTTTGCAAAAAAATTATTTATGTCAAATATATATTTAGGGTATCATTTTACAATTGAACCAAAAGAACCGGGATCAGAAATTCTAATTGCTGAATTAGGCGAAAAAGCATTTGAAACTTTTACCGAAACAGAAACCGGAATCTCTGCATATGTAAAGAAAGATTTATGGGACGAGAATATTCTGGATGACATTTATATCCTTCAATCTGAAGAGTTTAAAATTGAATATACAGTTGAAGAAATCGATCAGGTAAACTGGAACGAAGAATGGGAAAAGAATTTTGAAGCTATTGATGTAGACGGAAAATGCCACGTTCGCGCTCCTTTTCATCCAAAAACCGATGCTGAATTTGATATTGTAATTGAGCCAAAAATGAGTTTTGGTACGGGTCATCATGAAACAACACACATGATGATTCAGCATTTACTGGAAACGAATGTTGAAGGTATGAAAACGCTTGACATGGGTTGCGGAACTGCAATTTTGGCAATTTTGGCCGAAATGAAAGGTGCTCAACCAATTGATGCTATTGATATTGATAACTGGTGTTATTTGAATTCTATTGAAAATGCGGAACGCAATAACTGCAAGCATATAAGCGTTTATGAGGGAGATGCCGCATTATTGGCCGGCAAGAAATACGATTTAATTATTGCTAATATAAACCGTAATATTTTACTGAATGATATGCAGGCCTATGTAGATTGTCTAAACCCAAAAGGGACTTTGCTTTTGAGCGGTTTCTATGAAGAAGACATTCCGTTTATTGATGCGTCATGCACTGAAAAAGGGCTTACTTACGTTAAAAAATTTCAAAGAAACAACTGGGTTTCATTAAAATACGTAAATTAGAGAGTAATAATTACAACAGTACAAAAAACTAAAAAATGAGTACTAAAGAAAAAGTAAGAGAAAGAGTTCGGGAAAGAGAAGCTACAGGCTTTAACAACGAAATCATTGTGTATAATGATGATGTAAACACTTTTGATCATGTAATTGATACATTAATGCGTGTTTGCAGCCATACAGCCGAACAAGCCGAACAGTGTTCGCTAATTGTACACTACAATGGAAAATGCACTGTAAAAACAGGTCCAATAGACAAATTAAAGCCTCAATGCACACAACTTTTAGAAGCCGGTCTTAGCGCTGAAATTGTTTAAATTGAGAATAATTTAAAAAACATTCAATTTTATTCTATATTTGATTAAAATTGAATGTTTTTTTTATGGAAGAATACGGTAAAATATTAATCATTGCAACGCCTATTTTTTTAGCATTAATTATAATCGAAAAAATATATGGCATTTATAAAAAGAATGATACGGCACCTTTGATAGACAGTGTGTCCAGTATTAGTTCGGGAATTACCAATTCTGTAAAAGATGTTTTGGGACTGAGCCTGACATTTATTTCTTATGAATGGATTCTTTCTAAAATTGCTTTGCAGCATTTAGAAGCGAATGTCCTTTCTTATTTTATCGCTTTTTTTGTCATTGATTTTTATGGGTATTGGAGTCACAGGCTTGCCCATCAAATCAATTTTCTTTGGAACAAACATGCGATTCACCATAGCAGCGAAGAGTTTAATCTTGCCTGCGCTTTGCGTCAGCCTATTGCAAGTCTGGTTAATTTATTTACGTTTTTATTAATTCCGGCAGCATTACTTGGTGTTCCGGCTACGGTAATAGCGATTACATTGCCGCTGCATTTATTTCTGCAGTTTTGGTATCATACGAAGCACATTAAAAAAATGGGTTTTGTAGAAAAAATTCTTGTAACACCTTCGCATCATCGTGTGCATCACGCTATAAATCCGGAATATTTAGATAAAAACCATTCGCAGATATTTATTTTCTGGGATAAACTTTTCGGAACTTTTCAGGAAGAATTAGACGATGTTCCGCCTGTTTTCGGGATTACAAGACCCGCAAATACATGGAATCCTATCCGAATTAATTTTCAACATTTGAGTCTATTGATTAAAGATGCCTGGCGTGCCCCAAAATGGAAAGATAAGTTTACAATCTGGTTTAAACCAACAGGCTGGCGTCCGGAAAATTTTGAAGAATTGTATCCGGTAAATAAAATCGAAAATGTTTTTGATTTTGATAAATACGGAACGCAAAACTCTCAAAAATTAATTTACTGGGCGGTTGCACAGGTTTTGATTACGCTTCTTTTTGTGACTTTTTTATTTGACAATATTGCTAAAATCGGTTTGCCAAATATCTTTGTTTACGGTTTCTTTATTTTAATTACAATTTACAGTTATAGTGAATTAATGGATAAAAGCAGATATGCGATAGCCTGGGAAGGTTTTCGTTTTGTCATTTCCCTTGCAATTATTTCTTATTATGGTGACTGGTTTGGTTTAAATCATACTTTTCTATACGCAAACTATGTTATTATTAGCTATTTGACATTTTCATTTTTGGCATCAGTATATTTTGTTGCTGTCGATTTTAAAACTGTCCAAAATCAACTTATCAATTCATAACCGGACTTTATTATGAAAAATACTTTATTTCTTAAAACCTATCTAGGTTTTAGTGTCGTTTATCTTTTAATTTTATTTTTTGGATATGAGCATTTAGATTTTTATTTAAAACCGATTCTAATTCCGTTGTTAGGATTTGGAGTATATTTTCATAAAGATTTCCCATCAAAAAATATACTTTTGAGTGCTTTACTATTTTCCTGGATTGGCGATGTTATCTTGCTTTTTGCAGGTATTGCAGAGATTTACTTTATTTTAGGATTGGTTTCCTTTCTTATTTCTCATATCATTTATTGCATTCTTTTTAATAAACAGGTTAAGACTATAAAAAACAATAAAGCTTTTTTATTGGTCGGAAGCCTTGTAATTGGTGTTTATTTAATCGGTATGTTATCTGCTCTACTGCCGACTTTGGGCGATTTAAAAATTCCTGTAATTGTTTATGCATCGATTATTTCCTTAATGTTGTTTTTTGCATTTAGCGGTTTATTAACATGGGAAAAGCCCGGAAATCAATATGTATTTATTGGTGCGGTTGTTTTTGTCCTTTCAGATAGTATTTTGGCCGTCGATAAATTTTATAACCCAATTCAGAAAAGTTCTGTTTTTATAATGTCAACGTATCTTGTGGCACAATATCTGATTGTAACTGGTATTTTAAAACTGAATTCTAATCATAATCAGACATTAGAAAGTTAAATTAGGGGAGTAAAATTATTAATTACTTTTACTACTATTTTTCTTAATGTAGGTTATTTTAAAAACCGTTTTTACATCTTACATTTGTAATACAAAATATGCTTTAGACATGAAAAAAATAGCTCTTTTTATCGTTTTACTTATTTCGGCAACTTCCTGCATTAGTACAAAATCTACTTTGAAAAACGTAGATGATAATGCTCCGGATTTAGTTTTGAAAAAAGACAATACTTTTGCAATCACTTTATTTAGCAAAGACAAAAAATACGGCTACGACCCTGATTATCCTGTAAATATTTTTTATAGAAATACAAGAGATGAAGCTTTGAATGAAACTCGTTTCCTAAATGCTCTGGCCGGACCTAACGGCGAAAAAATAACATATACCAGATTAGAAACCTGTTGTCCCTTCCCTACTAAACGAAGCGACATGGGTGCCGGATTCCTGAATGTGTATGAATTAAAATGGGAAGGACAAAAGAAGCCTGTTACTCTTTATTTGAATA
>SEBM01000700.1 GCA_004296145.1 Flavobacterium sp. | reverse complement strand
TAATCAAGCTAATTCGTTAAATTTTAATTACATAAAGATTTACTTTTGTATTCTAAGAATTTTTCTATGATTTTTCATAACCTATTGATAAAATGGTATTTACAAAACAAGCGTGATTTGCCTTGGAGAAATACCACCAATCCTTACCATATTTGGCTCTCAGAAATTATGTTGCAACAAACGCGAGTTGCGCAGGGAATGCCTTATTTTTTTTCGTTTACGAAGGAATTTCCTACCGTGTTTGATTTAGCAAATGCCGATGAAGAACAGGTTTTGAAACTTTGGCAGGGTTTAGGGTATTATTCCCGTGCCCGAAATTTGCATAAAACGGCTCAATATGTAGCAAATGAGTTAAATGGTAATTTTCCGCCTACATATAAGGAGTTATTAAAATTAAAAGGAGTTGGGGAATATACTGCGGCCGCTGTTGCTTCTTTTTCTTATAATGAAGCAGTGCCTGTTGTAGACGGAAATGTTTTTCGTGTACTTTCCCGTTATTTTGATATTGAATCTGATATCATGCTTCCTGCTACAAAAAAGGAATTCACAGAACTCGCTTATGAATTAATGCCAAAAGATAATCCTGCGATTTTTAATCAGGCTATTATGGAATTTGGCGCTTTGCAATGTGTGCCCAAAAATCCTGATTGTAAAATTTGTGTTTTTAATGATAGTTGTGCGGCACTTCAAAAAAAGAAAGTGGATGTTTTGCCGGTAAAATCTAAAAAGACAAAAGTTACGAATCGGTTTTTTAATTATTTGGTTTTGGAAGATGCTGTAGGGAATACATTAATTCAGAAAAGAGAATCAAAAGGTATCTGGCACAATTTATACGAATTTCCTCTTTTGGAAACCCAGGAAATTGTCGACTTTGATTTTGTTTCCAAAACAGTACAAAACAATATTTTTTCTGCGTATACTATTATAGGTATAGAAGAGTATAGTCAGGCAACAGTAATTCACAAATTATCACATCAGCATTTGCATATTCAGTTCTGGAAAATTAAGATCGAAGAAATTCTTGAGAAAGGAATAGATAATGATCATTTAAAAACATTTCCCTTTCCTATAGTAATATATAATTTTATAGAAAAGCTATAAAAAAAAGAGGCTCCTAATTTTAGAAGCCTCTTTTAATATTATACGCCTGCAGTTGCGTATCTGATTATTTGTAAAATAATCCCAACTCCAAAACCTATTAAAGCCATATTACAGGCAGATTTTGCAGCAACAGGCTCATCGTTCTTTTTTACAAAATAAATGATTGCTCCCGCTAACGGAATACAAAATGATAATACTTTTAAGCCAGTGCTTAAATCTTCTTGAGAATTGTCATTTCTTTTTTCAAATTCATTAAAGTTTGAGTTTTCTTCAGACATAGTTATTATATTTAGTTGTTAATTAAAATGTGATACTTGACAAAAAACACAATCCAGTAAGCAATAAAATCTGAAATACCGGCTAAACCGTAGCCCGCAAGGATTCCAGAAGTAAAACGAAGGAAATTAGTGCTTTCTCTATTAAAGTAAGCTTGTGTAAGTCCGTCAATAATGGTTGGTAAAACAGCCAGTAAGGCCCAGTAGATATCAATTTTTATAAACCAGAGAGCGGGTATAAAAATAAAATATCCTACATAAATGCCGGTACATCTGGCGCAAAAAGGGAATTGTTTTCCTTTATAGAAAACCTTTCGCCTCGCAATAAGTGGCAGTCCTTCGATCAGCGCTTGCGTTTCCCCGAGTTCAGCGAGCGTGCAGCTTGTCTGGCACTTACCGTGCAACTGCTTGGGACGCACGGCCTCTTGATGCTTCAAATAGTTGTTCGCCGCCTGGTTCAGCCCTGCCGCTCCGCCCGAGGTCGCACCGCCGGCCAGGCCGCCGCCCGCGGCCCC
>SEBM01000699.1 GCA_004296145.1 Flavobacterium sp. | reverse complement strand
CTCTAATAATAAGTTACATAGATGTTGGAAAAACTATTACTTTTATATTTTTTATTTAGTAACTTTTTAACACTTTGTACGTATAACATTTAACAACCAAAGAAGTATTAAATAATAGATACCAAAACAATGGCAAAAGAAAGTTTTAATTGGAAGAGCCTTTTTATTAATGATGAAGCTGCTAAGACCGAAGGGTCGGCTCCGGTTCAGCCGGCAGCACCAATTGTATCGACACCTGATAATAAATTCCCAACACAAGCTACAGAAACATTTCCTGCAAACGCAGTGACCAATCCTTTTTTAAACGAAATTTTTGAAGTTTACAATAAAGGTTTTGAATCATTGAATGTAGACGGTTTTGATTTTTTTGAATTGTACAAATCTGTATTGGCTGTAGGGGTTACAAATCCGCAAAGTTATCAGATGGCTTTTACGATGGGAAAAACAATAAAATCAGATTTGAGTAAAGAATTTCTTTTAGAAAAATCAGGTTTTTACATTAGTGAAATTGAAAAAGTGTATGCAAAATATGATGCGGTAGGTAAAACAAAAAAATCTGAATTAGATAATAGTATTACAAAAGAAAAATACAATCTGTCTAAAAGCATTTCTGATTTAGAAGCCAAGATTATTGAACTTCAAAAAGAATTGGAAACTAAGAAAATGGAACTTCAGAAAATTGATCCAAAAAACATGGAACAGCTTTCGGAAATTCAATTAAAAATGGAAGCCAACGATTTAGCAAAACAAAAAATATTATCATCAATCAATACTGTAATAACAGGAATTAATCAATATTTATAATGGACAAATTCGAACAAGAAAAAAGTACTCTTTTATCGTTACCAATTTTAAAACACTTTGACGAATCTAAAGGAGAAATTGCTTTAAAATCCGGAGTACTAAAAAAAGGTGAAAAGTCATTATTCTGGGCTTTAGCATTAGGTTTGTTAGGAGTGGGAGGATATTTAGTCTGGACTTATATTATTCCGCCATTATTTACAATGCTTGGGCAGGCAATAGCATTATCTGCTACAGGAGTTTTCCTGGTTTTTTTGGTAATGATGTTTCCTGTAATTATGAAGGCGCTTCGTTTTGCAACCAAAAATATTCATAAAGCATTAATTCAAAGTAATCCTTTTAATGAGTTAGAAGAGCAAAAGCAAAAAATGGTTAAAAACCGTGAAGTTTTTAAAAATACAAAAGCCAAGCTAAAAGGATTGAAAGGTGAAATGGAAATTGAAGCCAACAAAGCTGAAAAAGAAGCCAAATCATTTCAGGAGCAGGTTTTAAGTTTGCAACGTCAGTCAGAAAGATTAAAATCTGCGATGGACGAAATGGTAAAAGTAAATGGAGTTGCTGCAAAAGATACAGATGAATATGTAGCGCTGCAAAGTGAACTGGCCAGAAAACTTAGTGACTCACAAAGAGTTTCAACTCAATATGAGCAAAGTAAAAGTTTTATCCAGAAATATGGTGTTCGTGCCAATGTTTTAGGAAAAATGGATAGAAAACTAACTTTGGCAGGAACAGCAATCGATATTAAGATTGCCGATTTTGATGCCACAGTTACAATGCTTCAGAAAGAATATGAGTTTGCAAGAAATGCCAAAGAAGCAACAGAAAGTGCTAAAAGCGCTATGATGTTTACAAAAGACTGGGAGTTAGAATATGCTCTGGAAGTTGTAACATCTACAATTGCTCAGGATATTGCTAAAACATCTGAAAACTTAATTGACATTGATGCTTTAACGTCTAAGTATTCTGTTGATAATGACGAGTTGTATTCAAGACTAGATTCATTGGCTGATGAAATTAAAACGGGAGACAACACAATTCCTGACTCAACAAAATATACAAGTCCGAATTATAAAATGACCAAAGAAGATAAA
>SEBM01000698.1 GCA_004296145.1 Flavobacterium sp. | reverse complement strand
TTCCCAGGAACAGAAGTTTTAATTGGTAAAGAAAATATTCAAGCATTTAACAATAGAATGATTGAAAAGATCAATTTAAAAACGACTTCATTTGATAAAGCTTTAGGAGCCGATATCGGTTACACTTATGGTGTTGCAACAATTGATTATAAAACTGATTTACGTGAAACTTTTCACTATATTTATATTTGGGAACGCCAAACTGATGGAAACTGGAACATCATGTCTCAAATTTATACTTTGGCAGAACGCTAACCATCCCTGATAGCTATCGGGAACAACCAAATATAAACCTAAGGATTTCGGCATTGCCGAAATCCTTTTTTGTTTTAAATGCATGACAACAATTGTACAATTTAGTAATGAAACAATATAACTTTGGCGTTATTATTGAACACAAATCAACCATGAAAAAACTGCTACTTCTAACCTTATCTCTTTCTGTATTTTTAACAGCTTTGGCGCAGAAGAAATTCGATGTTCAAGGACATCGTGGTGCTCGAGGTATTATGCCAGAAAATACAATCGCTGGAATGATTAAAGCCATAGATTTGGGGGCGACTACCATAGAAATGGATATTGTGATCTCTAAGGATAAACAAGCTGTAGTGTCTCAGGAGCCCTATTTTAATCATGAATATAGTTTAACGCCAGCCGGTAAACCAATTACATTAAAAGACGAAAAGAAATACAATATTTTTAAAATGGATTATGAGGAAGTAAGAAAATTTGATGTGGGTAGTAAGGTTCACCCTCGATTTTTAGGACAACAGAAAATAAAAGCTTATAAACCTTTATTGGGAGATTTGATAGATTCTGTAGAAGCTCATGTGAAATTAAACAAGTTGATAAAACCAGATTATAACATCGAAACCAAGCTGATCCGCAAAGGTGACGGTGAGTTCCAACCTAGCCCAGATGAATATATAGAGATAATCATGGACATCGTAAAGAAAAAGAAAATAGAAAAACGTGTCATCATCCAATCTTTTGACATGCGGACTTTGCAATATTTACATCAAAAATATCCTAAAATGAGAACTTCTTTAGGGATTGATGAAAAGGAAGATTTTGAAAATAACATAGCCGATTTAGGCTTTATACCGACAATTTATAGCCCATACTCGGTTTTGGTTGGGAAAAACCTAGTTGATAAATGTCATAAAGCTGGTGTAAAAATTATTCCATGGACAGTAAATTCCGTAAAGGATATCGAATACATGATGAACCTTGGTGTTGATGGAATTATAACCGATTATCCAAACCTAATGGGGCAAATTAAAAAGTAGTTTCTTGAGATGACTTCCTTAAATCGACTATCACCGCATCAATTGTTTCCAATTCTTTTTTTACCTCAGATAAAGTCCCCTTGATATCTACCGTGAACGAAATATCCTTCAATTCATAGTGGTTTTTTTTAGGACTGGTACTGGCTTTAATTATAATGTTATACCTAGATGCCTCGGTGTTTTTTAAAAAATTTTTGGTGTAAGCGCTTATTTGTCTTAAGATAAGTTCATTTGATAGCTTATCAATATTTCCCAAATCAATTGTAAGTTTTAAAGCCTTGTCCTCAATATTATGTTTTAACGAATCAATACTTTTATGCGCATGTGAATTAACGCTCAACAGTACCGTAAGAGTTAAAATTGTTAACAAATCTTTCATAATTAGATTTTAGTTAAGCTTATTAACCTGTGATAAATTTTTGGACAAGCCTGTCATCTAATCTAGTAATAAACTTTTGTAAAACAATATTGAGGGTAATTGATTTTATCAATTACCCTTGGTAAGCATAAATCATATGCTGATTAGCATTTTGCTTATCAGAAATACGTTTCAAGTGTTCTTGAATTTGACTATGCTCATTTTGGCTTGCCGTAGCTAATGCAGC
>SEBM01000697.1 GCA_004296145.1 Flavobacterium sp. | reverse complement strand
TATTTCACATAAACTTTCAATAATTACTGAAAATATTATAATTATGAAAAACTTAATCATTCATTTAGTTCTCATTTTTTATTTCGGAGGAAAAACGAAAAGAATAACTTTTTAAAATTTAATACCATGAAAACTTTTATAAAAATCGATTACTACATCCAAATGCTTGTTGCTTTAAGCTTTATAATACTTTTAATAACAGACATTGCTGTGTTTGAAAAAGGGTATAGTTGGATAGGATATTTTGTTCTGGCAACTTTTCACACGGTAAGTTTTATGATCAAAATATTTTCAAAAAATTATTCAAAAAGCACAGAATTCAAAATTTACTCATTTGCTAGTCTTGCCATTCTTATTTCATTACTTATTGTCAGTGTGTTTGAAGATGTAGATTGGGTTGCGAATTTTATAGGATTTATTTTAATATTCGGGATTCCTCTCACACCAATTTTAGCAATCTGTTATTTAAGTATTGTTTACACAGATTATCAAAAATCTTTAACACAAAATTCTTAACCAATTAAAGCTAAAAAATGAAAACTCTCAAAAACCACACCCTCATCTACGACAACGAATGTCCGATGTGCAACATCTATTCAAAAGGTTTCATCAAATGCGGAATGTTGGACGAAAGCGGAAGAGAAGCCTTTACAGAACTCACTTTCAAGAATGAAAATTTAATAGATTTCAACCGTGCAAAAAACGAAATTGCTTTAGTCAACCATGATAAGAATGAAGTTATTTACGGTGTAGACAGTTTACTGCTGATTATTGGAAATTCCTTTCCACTATTGGAGAAAATTGCAAGAATACAACCTCTGTATTGGTTTTTCAAAAAGTTGTATTCTTTTGTTTCTTACAATCGGAAACAAATTATTCCTTCGAAAAAAGATGATACAGAACAATCTTGTGTTCCGGATTTTAATTTGAAATATAGATTGGCTTACTTGGTTTTTGTAGTGTTTTTCTCAGGGTATATTTTGAGTTTGTTTACAGCAAAATTAGGATTCAATGTAGGACACCATTTTTTGAGAGAGTTCACTATTTGTTTGTGTCAAATTGTTTGGCAGACAGTCTTTTTAAAATCATATTTGAAAGAAAAACTCTGGGATTATCTCGGAAATATGATGACGGTTTCCTTAATCGGAACATTGCTTTTAATCCCGGCTTTATTTTTAAATCTAAATTCGATTTCATCAATTATTTACTTTGGAATTGTAGTTTTCATCATGTTTTGGGAACATTTGAGAAGATGCAAGATTTTAAAATTAAATTTTTTTCCGACAATTTCTTGGGTACTTTTCAGAATGACAGCTTTAGCAATAATTGTTTGGTTAAATCTTTAAAAATTTAAAAATGAATCACCTCGAACTTACAAAGAAAGTAGAATGGAAAGATCTCAAAAGTCTTTCTATAAAAGAAATGCTGATTGAAAATAACATCAGTCTTCCGTGGCTTTTGATCTCTTTGTTTTTGGCTTTTAAAGGATATTATCTAGTAGCGCTTCCGTTTTCAGGATTCTATTTTCTGACGGCGCTCAGACAAGTTCACAATGGTTTTCATAATTCATTGGGTACTGGGAAATTTCTGACTTGGCTATCGATGTATTTGAATAGTATTTCAATGATTGCTTCCATTCATGCGGTTAAATTCAATCACATCAGACATCACAAATTTTGTCTTTCCGATGAAGATTACGAAGGAAAATCTGCTTCAATGAAATGGTACGGAGCTATTTTTTACGGACCAAAACATCTATTTTTAATTCATTGGATGACATTTAAATTAGCAACTAGAAAATATAAACGAAATATGTTTTTGGAACTCATTTCAATCTCCGCTTTTATTTTTATCGCTTTTTATTTTAAAATTAATTTTTTGATTTACCATATTTCTATTATGC
>SEBM01000696.1 GCA_004296145.1 Flavobacterium sp. | reverse complement strand
ATATTATCGTGTAAATTTTAAAAATGCTGAAGAATTTTATAAAGTGTTGGAGAAAACAAATTATTTTTCAATGGAATTTATAGAAGCAATGCGTCAAAATTTTAAAGAAAATGACAATTTTATGCTAAAAGATCCTGCAAACGATGGTCCTCCTTATGGTTTTGATTATGACTGGATTCTATCAACGCAAGAACCCGAATTATATTTACAAAATTGGGCAAAAATAAAAGTGGTTTCCGAAAAAAAGATGATACCAAAGTATCAAGAAGTTGTTTTACAGTTTGAATACGGAAACAAACTCCAGTTTTTGATGAAAAAAGAAGATTTTATTTGGAAAATATGTACGATAAAAAGTATTCAATCTTATACAGAATAATGAAAAAACAAATATTGATATTCCTCCTATTGATTATCATATCAAATAGTTACGCTCAAACAAAAATAACAGCTATTGAAGCCAAATTATTTTACAACCAGCAAAAACAAAGAATAGATAATGTTCCGGAAAAAGACACCATAAGCGGAACTTTTTCTGAAAATGTAATTGATAATCCCAACTTTGAGTTATGGAATACTATTATTGGCGAAGGAAGTGCTGCGGGTTATTCCAGCCAAAGTATAGTGATAATATCACTTGCGAGCAATGGCAAAATAAAACAAAAACAAATGTTGCGACTTACTGCTACCGCAAAAAATAAAATAATTCTGAAACAGGAAAGAGAGATCTGTTTTATCGCAGATTTGTCCACAGAAAAAGCCGTGAGCAAAATGATTTTCCTCCTCAACGATACAGGTTGTGAAGAAATTAGCCTAAAAGCAGAAATTGTAGAATCGGGAAAAATGATTTCAAAAATGATAAAAAAGATCGGTTTTGCTTGTGGCGAATAAATTCAATTCAGATGAAACAATTTAGAAAATAAATGATGAAAAAGGCACTATTCTTAATTTTAGCAGTTATTAGCTTAGTTGGTTGTGAAGGACAGACTGGAAAATTTTCTTTACAAGATGTAAAATTTCAATCTATTTTCGGCACCAATGCAAAAAATCCGAAACAGGTTTTTTGTTTGCTGGGAACTGGATTTTTCAGGGCAGGCCGTTCAGAAAATGCAGATAGTATGATTAATAGTTGGATTTCGGAACATCCAAATGCGGAAATAATACCTGTTTCGAGTACTGATGAGATGACTTATTGTTGGGTGGTAGATAAAACCGACAACCTAAATGTATTTTTGATAAAGAACGGTTGTTTTCCAGGCGGTACAATGGTGCGTCCGCAGACGTATAAAGAAATGTCTCCTGAAATGAAGTCGGTTTATACTAAAAGCTATAACCTATTGGTTCATATTGAGAAATCGAAGTATGACGCTTTTATTCAGCAAATTAAGCAGGCGGAAATTTCTGCAAAAAATGAAAAATTAGGAATTTGGAGTAAAGAGGATGAAGAGGAGTAAAAATAAGCAACAAAATTTAAAAAGAGATAAAAAAGTAAAAAACAATGATGAAACATTTATTAACATTCCTTCTATTGATTATCATATCAAATAGTTACGCTCAAAGCACAAAAGAAAAAATACTTTTAGGAGGTGGTTACACTTATTTCAATAAAAGTTTTGCAGATGTTGGCGTAAAATACCTTATCGATAAAGAAAATCTGATGCTTGGTGCAAACGCATTAATTGGTTTTTCAGACGGAAAAATGCTGGTTATTCCAGAAATTAATGCCACAAAATATTTTAATGCTGATAAATTTCCGTTTCCTTTTGCTCGACTCATCGTTTCACCAAAAACAATTACGCCACAATTTGGGTTTAGTTTTTTAATGGTAGAACTTGGCGTGGGTTATGGCTTTGGTTTTAATCCATCAGAACGGTACAAAACCAGCGGTTTTCGGGCAAGTCTTAACT
>SEBM01000132.1 GCA_004296145.1 Flavobacterium sp. | reverse complement strand
GCTTAAAATGATCAATTTTATTCTTTCCGTTTTTGTTATGCTTTTAAAGCATTTTAGCTAAAAACAGTTCATTTTATTATGAATCTTTAGTTTTTAGATTTAAAAAAGATTCCTTCTTTTAAGGCATAATTTTCTACATTTGTGCCCTATGAAAAAAGCTTTCCAACTCTTCGATTTTACTCAAAAGGTCAATTATAAAAATGAAATTTTAGCCGGTCTGACGGTTGCCATGACGATGATTCCCGAATCATTATCATTTGCAATTCTGGCAGGATTTCCTCCTTTGGTTGGTTTATATGCCGCTTTTATTGCAGGATTGGTTACCGCTGTTTTTGGCGGAAGACCCGGAATGATTTCCGGTGGAGCGGGAGCAACCGTAATCGTTTTGATCGCCCTGATGAAATCGCACGGAATAGAATATGTTTTTGCTGCCGTCGCTCTTGGCGGAATCGTACAAATCTGTATCGGACTTTTTAAACTCGGAAAATTTATCAGATTGGTGCCGCAACCCGTAATGTTTGGTTTTGTAAACGGACTTGCAGTTGTGATTTTTATGTCGCAGTTAGAACAATTTAAAACAATTGTAAACGGACAGGTTTCATGGTTGCAGGGAACTCCATTGTATATTATGTTGGGTTTGGTGGCTCTGACAATTGGTATTGTGTTGCTTTTTCCTAAAATCACCAAGACAGTTCCGGCTTCTTTGGTAGCCATAATGGTCGTTTTTGCGATTGTGATTTTGTTCAATATAGAAACCAAAACCGTTCAGGATATTGCTTCGGTTCAGGGCGGATTTCCTCCGTTTCATATTCCGAATATTCCCATTTCTTTTGAGACTTTAAAAGTCATATTTCCGTATTCTGTAATTGTTGCGGCGGTTGGTTTAACCGAAGGTTTGCTGACGCTGAATCTTGTAGACGAAATTACCGGAACCCGCGGAAACAGCAATCGCGAATGTATCGCACAGGGAAGTTCGAATATTTTAAACGGTTTCTTTTTCGGAATGGGAGGCTGCCCAATGATTGCGCAGACTCTGGTCAACCTTGGCGCAGGTTCAAGAGCCAGACTTTCGGGAATAATTGCTTCTCTGACCATTTTGTTAATCATACTTTTTGGCGCACCCGCAATCGGGAAATTGCCAATGGCGGCTTTGGTTGGCGTGATGATGATGGTGGCTGTTACCACGTTTGAATGGGCGAGTTTTAAGGTGATAAATAAAATGCCAAGACACGACATTTTTGTTGGTATTTTGGTTGCAGTAGTTACGATTGTACTTCATAATCTTGCTTTGGCCGTTTTGATTGGTGTGATTATTTCGGCATTGGTTTTTGCCTGGGAAAGTGCCAAAAGAATCCGTGTTAAACATTTTATCACCGAAGAAGGAGTGAAATGTTATGAAATCTATGGCCCATTATTTTTTGGTTCCATAACCGCTTTTATGGAAGAATTTGATGTGCAGAACGACCCAAATCATGTAATCATAGATTTTAGACAAAGCCGTATTGCCGATATGTCTGCAATTGAAGCATTAAACAATCTGACTAAAAAATACAGTCAGTTACATAAAGTAATCGAACTAAAACATTTAAGTCAAGATTGCAGAATCCTGCTTCAAAATGCTGACGCGGTTATTAATGTAAATGTGATTGAAGACCCAACTTATAAAGTGGTGAGTTAATCATTTAAGATTCTGTAAGTATCTTTTGTCGGTGAAGTAACCCCCAATAATGTAATTCTTCTAATACTTTTTCGAGTGATTTTCCGTGTTCTGTAATGGAATATTCTACAGTGGGAGGGAAAGTATCATATACCGTCCTTTTTATCAATTGGTTGCTTTCTAAGCTTTTCAATTCTTTTGATAAAGTTTTGTCGGTAATTCCGGTTACTTCTCTTGATATTTCTTTGAATCTTTTGTTCTCTGCAGAAAGCGAAAATAGGATTAGTAATTTCCATCTTCCTTCTAAAGCTTCTAGAGCATCTTTAATAGAAAGTGCTGTTTTTGGACATCCGCCTTTGGTTAGCATTTTATTTGTTTTTAAGGTTGCGTTACTTTCATTTTGGATAGCGCTATCTAAAAGGGAAGTACTGTAAAAAGGAAAGTAAATGTAAATATTTTTGAAATCTAATAAAAATTTATCAAAAATGTCGAATCAACAACAAACTCCAAAAGCAATTAAAATAATGCTTTGGTCAGCACAAATTATTTTATCAATTGGTTTTCTGTGGGGATCTTTTCTGAAATTATTTTTTTCTGTCGAAAAATTAGCAGCAATGTGGCCATGGGCAGGGCAGGTTTCTGTTTTGTTTCTAAGATTTACCGGAATTATAGATCTTCTGGGAGGAATTGGTATTCTTTTGCCAACAGTTTTTAATTTAAAACCAAAACTGGTTCCTGTTACCGCAATAGCAATCATTGCCTTGATGTTTTGTGCAAGTATTTTTCATATCTGCAGAGGAGAAGGATCTCAAATCGGAATCAATATCTTTTTTGTGGTTTTAGCCGGTTTTGTATTTTTCGGAAGAAAGTAGATTTTGAAAAATGCTAATTAAAAGAACTCCGGATAAAATTATTATCCGGAGTTTCTATAGAAGGTTCTTTACTTTTTGAGTAGATTTTCTACCTCGCTTAACTTACCATCAACTTCATCGATTTTTAAGTCTAATATTTTTGCAATTAAAGGATAAACATCAACATTCTGAAAAGTTGCAACTTCCTTATTTACTTTAAACGCCGGACCTTTTGCATAGAAAATAGCATGCATATCTTTTTCCTTATTGTCGTAACCATGTGTTCCACCTTTTATATTTTGATCTTTTTTGCTTACTAAGCTATATCCTTTTTCAGCTTCAATAACAAAATCATGCACACGTGGATTTGTTCCATAATGCAGTCTTTTAGGAACTTCGGCTGATTTCCAGAATTTAATGTGAGGTACTTTTTTTAATGCATTGGCAATAGAATCCTGAAATCCAGGTTTTGCCTGCAAACTCATAATCGGATTTATTACATCTTTGTAACCCAGCCATTCCGGTTTTAAATAATCTAAAACGGCTACTTTTTTGTCATTACTGATATCGGCCATTCCGTGATCAGAAACAATAATCAAATTGACTTGTTTTCCTATGGCTAACTGATCTATTTTTCGGGATATTTCTCCCATAATTGAATCCATTTTGATGACCATTTTTTTATTCTCCGGCGAAAGCGGACCAAAATTATGACCCGTATGATCTGGCTCGTCAAAATATAAAGTAATAAGATGAGGTCTTTGTTTTTCAGGAAGCTGCAGCCATTTCATAACTGTGTCGATTCGGGCTCCGTATGGAATTTTATTATCGTATTTTTTATAAATGCCCGGATTTCTATTGTCAATATCAGAACCCGGCCAAAAGAAAGAAGCTGTTTTTACACCTTGTTGTTCCGCAACATTCCAAATCGGATTTCCGCCATAAAAACGCGAATCATTTTTTGCATTACTTGATAATGAAAAAGATTCGTTTAGAGCCGAATCATAAAACACATTATTAATAATCCCGTGGTGATCCGGATAAAGTCCCGTAACAATAGAATAATGATTTGGGAAAGTTTTACTTGGATAAGACGGACGCATTGATTTGGCATGAACACCTTCTTTAGAAATCTGCTTTAAATTCGGAAGATTGAATTGCTTTCCATAATCCCAACGAAATCCGTCCATAGAAATTAAAACAACATAGGAATCTTTGGTATTTTGTGAACGAATAAAAGAGTTTGAAAAGAAAAAAGTAATAAGAAACAGTGCAATGATTTGTTTTTTCATTTTGAAGTAAAATTATAACTGCAAAGTTACCATTAAACCATTTTTTAATGAAGAAGAGAATGTTAAACTAACGAAAAAGTTTACTGCAATGTTTGAAAAAAGGTTGCCACGAATTGCACGAATTGCACGAATTTTTAGAAAATGATAAAAAAATAATTCGTGCTAATTCGTGCAATTCGTGGCAAAAAAATAATCTGTGACAAAAAAAAGCGCCGGATAAAATCCGGCGCTTTAAGTTTTAAGAAGTTAAGAACGATTACATCATTCCTGGCATACCGCCACCCATTGGCATACCGCCAGCGTTTTCTTCTTTAATATCAATTAATGCACATTCTGTAGTTAAGATCATTCCAGAAACAGATGCAGCGTTTTCAAGAGCTACACGAGTTACTTTTTTAGGATCAATAATTCCGGCTGCTAACATATCAACATATTCGTCAGTTTTAGCGTTGTAACCAAAATCACCAGAACCTTCACCAACTTTAGAAACTACTACAGAACCTTCAAGTCCGGCATTTTCAACAATAGTTCTCAATGGAGCTTCAACAGCGCGAGAAACGATTTGAATTCCAGTTGCTTCGTCAGCGTTATCCGCTTTTAAGTCAGCCAAAGCAGTTTTAGCTCTTAATAAAGCAACACCACCACCGGCAACAATTCCTTCTTCAACAGCTGCACGAGTTGCGTGTAATGCATCATCAACTCTGTCTTTTTTCTCTTTCATTTCTACTTCAGAAGCAGCACCAACATAAAGAACAGCAACACCTCCGGCTAATTTAGCCAAACGCTCTTGCAATTTTTCTTTATCATAATCAGATGTAGTTGTCTCCATCTGAGCTTTGATTTGGTTTACACGATTTTTGATGATATCAGCTTCACCAGCACCGCTTACAAGTGTAGTATTATCTTTGTCGATAGAAACTCTTTTTGCGTTTCCTAACATTTCGATAGTTGTATTTTCAAGAGTATATCCTCTTTCTTCAGAAATTACAGTTCCACCAGTTAAGATTGCGATATCTTCCAACATTGCTTTTCTTCTGTCTCCAAAACCAGGAGCTTTTACAGCAGCAATTTTAAGAGCTCCTCTTAATTTGTTTACCACTAAAGTTGAAAGCGCTTCTCCGTCAACATCTTCAGCAATAATTAATAATGGTTTTCCTGATTGAGCAACTGGCTCTAAAACCGGAAGTAATTCTTTTAAAGAAGATACTTTTTTGTCATATAATAAGATGTATGGAGAGTCTAATTCAACTTCCATTTTCTCAGGATTTGTTACGAAGTAAGGAGAAAGATATCCTCTGTCAAACTGCATACCTTCAACAACATCAACAAATGTATCTGTTCCTTTAGCTTCTTCAACAGTGATAACACCTTCTTTTCCTACTTTAGCGAAAGCTGTAGCGATTAATTCACCAATAACTTCGTCATTATTTGCAGAGATAGAAGCAATTTGTTTGATTTTATCAGAATCACTTCCGACTACTTTAGCTTGTTTTGCCAAGTCAGCAACGATAGCTTCAACTGCTTTATCAATACCACGTTTCAAATCCATTGGGTTTGCACCTGCAGCAACGTTCTTCAAACCTTCTTTTACGATAGCCTGAGCTAAAACAGTAGCAGTTGTAGTTCCGTCTCCTGCTAAATCATTGGTTTTAGAAGCAACTTCTTTAACCATTTGAGCACCCATATTTTCTAATGGGTCTTTTAATTCGATTTCTTTTGCAACAGAAACACCATCTTTAGTAACAGTTGGTCCACCAAATGATTTTCCGATAATTACGTTACGACCTTTTGGTCCAAGAGTTACTTTTACAGCATTTGCCAATGCATCAACACCGCGTTTTAGTCCGTCGCGTGCTTCAATATCAAATTTTATATCTTTTGCCATTTCTTATTTTGCTTTAAGCAGTAGGCTTTAGGCTTTAGGCTTTAAGCCTTTCTACTGCTGAATTAGTACTTGTTTTAATTTGTAGATTTTGCTTTTAATGCTATTGATTTTTTCTAATTGTTTATCAGCAATTTCATTATTAAGATATTGCAAGTCTTTAGCTAAGATCAAAAGATATTCTGTTTCACATGCAGAGCCGAGAGCTATGTTGAGAAATTGATTGAATTCTTTATCACTACTTCTTCCGCATCCTTCACTTATATTTGTTGGAACTGATGTTGAAGCTCTTCTGATTTGACTTGTTAATCCAAATAATTCTTCTTTTGGAAAATTAGAAGTCATTTTATAAATTTCTAATGTAAAAGAATGGCTTAATTGCCAAATGTCATATTTTTTAAAATCTCTCATTTATTTTAGCTTTAGGCAATAAGCTGTAAGCTTCTTAAAAAGCATAATGCTTATAGCTTAAAGCTTATAGCAATTTTAGATTATTGCAAGAATATCGTCTTCACGCATAATTAGGTAATCAGTACCTTCTAGTTTTAATTCTGTTCCGGCATATTTTCCATAAAGAACAGTATCACCAACTTTTACGGTCATAGTGTGATCTTTAGATCCATTTCCTACTGCAACTACAGTTCCTTTTTGTGGTTTTTCTTTGGCAGTATCCGGAATAAAGATTCCCGAAGCAGTTTTAGTTTCAGCTGCAACAGGCTCGATAAGTACGCGGTCTGAAAGCGGTTTAATGTTTAATGCCATAATTTTTATATATTATAAGGTTATACTTTTTAATGTTTCAAAAACTTTCAGAAATTATGCCATGCTATAAAAACTGACATTATTTCTTAAAAAAAATGCCAGCTTTGACAGGCTGGCATTTCAATTCATTACTGAAAATATTATTTAGCTGCAGGTGCTGCCGGAGCAGGAGTTCCTTGTGCAGGAGCTGCAGGTGTATTTGTTGCCGGAGCTTCTGTTTTTTCAATAAGTTTAGAGTCAGTATCGCTTAATGATCCTGTAAAGCTTAAGCTTGAAAGTAAGATTAAAGCAATTAAAATAGTAGCTAAAGTCCAAGTACTTTTATCTAAAAAGTCAGTTGTTTTTTGTACTCCACCTAGCATTTGAGTTCCACTAATTGTAGAAGACAATCCGCCTCCTTTAGGGTTCTGTACCATAATTACTACGATCAATAGAAAGCAAACTATTGTGATTAAAACTAAAAAAATTGAAAATGTGCTCATTGTTTAATTATTGATGTTATTTTGTTGTAAAATCTTTATATCCGATATGCGGTCTGCAAAGAAACTAATTTTTTCTGGATATTTCAAAATTAATATTTCATATGCCTGTATCGCCTTTGTGTATTTCTTTTGTTCCAAATATACCCTTGCCAGAGTCTCTGTCATTAAGTAAGAATTATCTTCTGTATTAATGTCCAATTGCACCATTGGAGCGGTTCCAGAAGGTTTTATTGGCGAAATTTTCGGGTTTGTTTCGATGAATTTATCGATAATTTCGGCCTTTTTCCTTTTCTCATCAATTGTATCTTCTGCTTTAATCTGAAAAACAGGTTCTGTAATTGGTTCTGCGGTTTTAGTTATTTCCGCTACAGCGTCATTATTTTCTTCTGATATTTCTTCCAATTCATCTTTTGATCTGTCAATTGGTTCTGTTCTTGACAATTGCAGCCATTCCTGAAATGAATGTTTTTCACTTATAGAAAAATCAAGCGGTTTTCCTATCTCCAAATGTTCTTCTGCAACTTTTACAGTTTCCGGAACTTCAATTTCAATTTCCTTTGGCTCCTCTTCAACAATAACTGATTCTTCAACAATAATTGATTCCTCAATGGGCTGTGGCTTTTCAAAAACGACAGTTGTAGCTTGTTTTATAGAATTGAATACGGATTCTTCAATAGGATCAATACGTATTTCAGCGGTTTTTGGTGTCTCTTCAATTACAACTGGCTCTTCTTCTTTTTCCACAACAACATTCACAACCGGTTGTTCTACAAAAGAATCGATCGTAATATTTTCTGCAATTACTGTTTCTTCAACAACAATCGGAGTTATTTCTTCAGTATAAGTATCAACAGGTTTTTCAACAAAAGAATCTATACTTATTTCTTCTGTTTTTGCAACTTCATCAATAACAATTGGTGCTTCTTCCTTTATAGGTTCTAAAGTAGATTGCTCAATAACAGCATCAACAGGTTTTTCTTCAGGTTTCTTTTGTTCTTCAAAAACTACTGTGGTAGCTTCTCTGATAGAAGAAAGGATAGATTGCTCAATAGGATCAATTCGTATCTCAGAAACTTTGCGGGTTTCTGGTACAACAACTTCAATTTCAAAAACAGTTATATTTAATAGTGCTTTGATTTTCTTATCATAATACTCACTTTGTATAGCGGTATAAGTTTCAGAAGTAATAAAATCAAATAATATAGAACGGTCTGCAGTGTGAGCAGCAGCAACCTTTAATGCATAATTATACTTAAAACTATTTTGATTGTGAAGTCCTTTTAATCGCAATGCACGTGCACTTTGAAAATATGGAAATTCATTCAAAACATTTCCTAATTCTTCCGTTTGCTTTTCTGTAATAGCATCAGGTTTATTTATTAGGTATGTATAATCAGTTACGTTCATTTTTTTTGTTTAATCGTGGATTTTTTATTTATTTAATGAGTTGGTTTTTGAATTTAAATTACCATTTAGCCAATGACTCATTAAATATATCCTGGGTAATTCTGTCGTAAATTTCTTTTATGGCAGCGTTCAAAGAAGCTCCTACAAGTTGTTCGGTTCCTGGATAATCCTTGTAGAATTCAAATGTTCTTTCAAAATCATCTGTTTCTTTCTTTTTATTTGTAAATCGGACGTTGATACGAATAGTCAGACGGTTTTGTGCGGCCTGTTGGTCAGCAGTTGCAGTCATTGGTGTAATTCTGTAATCAACAATTTCTCCTTCGTAAGCTAAATCTGCTCCGGCTGTTACTAAGTTTAAGTTCGTCTGATTTTGAATTAAATCCTGCAAAGCCAAAGTAAAATCTCTGTCGATTCCCGGTTCGATCAAATCAGCGTTATTCTGAAAAAAACTTACCTGAAACGTTTTTGCGTCAATTTTTCCTGTTCCTGTAAAGTTGTAAACTGAGCAACCACTTAGACTGAACAGAATTATCAAAGCTAATAAAGAATATATTTTTTTCATAATGTATATTAAAATTCCAAATCCCGCCAAATATAC
>SEBM01000695.1 GCA_004296145.1 Flavobacterium sp. | reverse complement strand
CTTTTGAACTGCCTTAGGTTAATTAGCCCCGATTGTAGCGGAAATCCGCCGATTTTTATCGGCGATGAGAGCGGAAAGCGGGAGTAGCGTTAAAAAAAAGGCACCTCAATTGCGCTTCAAATAAATAATATTTAAAGTTAAACATGAAACTTAAACGGATCTTAATTTTATTGCTCACGAGTACGTTTTTATATGCTTGTAGTCAAACGCCAACTTCTCAGGCTCCTGAAGCAAAAAAATACATTGCCTCTTTAAAAGCGATGAAATACGATGAGCTCAAAAACCAGCTCAGAAAAGATACTGCGTTGCTAAACAAATTGATCAAAACGGCCACTTTCACCTTGCAGTTAACCTCACATTTTTCATCAGGCGAGAAAAGCGGTGTTGATAAATCGGTTCCGGAATTTGAAATTAACCATGACGAAGCAACAATTAAGGTACTATTTGATGATTACTGCAAAAAATTGCTCTTTGAACAAAACTTTAATGATGGTTATGCCGACAGCACTTTTAGTCTTTACGGTCAGGATATGTTCTCATACGAAAGTAGGTTTAGCTTAACGGATGACAATCACATCTTGGAGAAAAAGGACAGTTTGTTTAAACCGTTTAAAGATGATGTGGTAACCCACGAAAAAGCTTACTTTTTTAGAGGTAAAAAAATAGCAAAAACTGATATCAGGTTAAAACGTATTGATAGTATTCAAGCGGAAATCAGTTTAAAATTCCCAACCGATTTTGAGCGTTTTTCTATCGATAAATCGGCCAAAACGGAAGATTATAAAGATGCTACAATAGAAGTTGAAAGCCTAAAAGAAAATATGGCTCAGCTCAAAATCCCGATGGATTTGTATGCCGAAGTTATCGGTTATCAGGCTTATAATAACCAAAATTTAAGGATGAATAGCAGTGCATTAAGTGCTACACCCATGTTAGGTATTGATAAAAAAGTAAGCGAAAGTTTAAAAGAACTGCTCGATATTTTCGCTGAAGTATTGAACGAAAACGAGGAGAAAAACGGAAAAGAAAAATTAGATAAAATCCGCCAGAACCAGGTTGATGCGAAAGAAAACATGACTGAATTTGATGCTTACCTAAACAAACTATTTGAGGATAAGGAGAAAATAAAAGAACTTGGCGATATGGGTTTGTACAACGAAATTGCTAACGCAGGCAAAAAAGTAATTGGAGTGCAAACGCAATTTGTTATCGTAGAATTTCCGGATGATATCAAAAGCATTGATGTTTTTGTGGCGACAAAATCTGTTTCGTTGCAAAATAAAGCGATGGTAAAATATGGCAACCATTATTTAAACCCAAAATATTTTGATGAAGCTAAACCCAACATCGTTTTCTACAGTAAAGAGAACGGTAGAAAATTTGGTGTCTCAAACCGGGATGGCGAAACCATTGTTGAGCCTAAATTTGATGAATTAAGACAGGTAGCAAATGAATATTTTGTAGGCGATGAAAAATTGTACTGGCTAAATGTAGCTGGCAAAAAGATGGTTCCGCTACCGCAATTTGTAAGTTATGTGCAGACTTTAAAACCAGGTTACGATGTTTTTGAAAAAACTGTAGGTAACGAAGATAAATCTGGCGTAATGCTGAATAGAGAAAAAACTATTTTGCCATTTAAATATTACCGTTTTGAAAAACACGGGCAATTTATCATTGCCAGCAAAACCCACAATTTGGATGAACTGTACGATTTCAACTTCAAAAAAATTCCGAATAAAGGCATTCAAAAAATTCATCTGGTAGATGAGTTTATCGCTTCTGATATTAAATATCCAACGCTGTTTGAGGCAGAAGATGTGAACAAGAAAAAAGCTCTGGTTGACAAAAACCTCAACTTGTTAACGCCTTTTAAATACGAATTTATCAACCCCTTCTATGGTGTCAACAATTATTTTATGG